>NZ_JAAORE010000002.1:0-300000 GCF_017696175.1 Prochlorococcus marinus XMU1404
ATAGTGAAATCGAATATTTTATCTCCCTGAGAAACATCAAACTGATATGCAGAAAGATTTAATTTTTGGACTTCTGGTTTGGTGACGTCTTGTACACTAGAGACTTCAAAAGAGTTAGCTAAACCTAAATCTAAATCAAGTATTTGTGAACCCCAAGGACTAATGTAATTCCCGGCATTATCTCTAAGATAAATATTAGCTAAAGTCCATACTCCCTGTTCTGAATATTGAGGTATTGTTAATTGACCAGCAAATGTGCCTTCTAAAATATCACCACTAATTAAATTACTATCATTAACACCATAGGAAATGCTTTGATCTCCACTTGGACTTTGGTACGTTATGGATGCATGACTAATACCACTTAAATTATCTGATGCATCAATAGTGAAATCGAATATTTTATCTCCCTGAGAAACATCAAACTGATATGCAGAAAGATTTAATTTTTGGACTTCTGGTTTGGTGACGTCTTCAATACCACTTATTGAAGGTAAAATGTTGAATTTATTTTGTGCTTCAATCTCTCCTCCATTACCATCTATAACTTTATATTCAATGTTTATTGATCCAGTCTTTCCTGATACAGGATTAAATGTATATGTTCCATCATTATTTTTAAGTAGATAATTATTACTAGAAGCTAGACCGGGAACTAGATTAATAGAATTGCCCATTCCCGCATGGTTTGCACAATAATATTCAAATGAATCAGGATTGTTTTGAGGTGTTTTAAGTTTTATGCTTGCTCCATCTACTCCTTGAGATCCATTTATTTCTATTGAGTATTCATCATTATTAGTTTTAAATCTTAGAGGATGATTACTTAAACTTGAATCAGATACATCAAATGTGTATACCGTTCCTTCTTTGACATCTAATTTTGGCGCTTGAACTCCATCAAAATAAAACTTTCCATTACTTGCAGTAACAACAATAGATTTTTCTTCAAAAGGAACGATATTTAAATCTGATATCTCTAGGTTATCGCCATCAACATCGGTGAATCCCGCAAGTAAATCCGAAGATTTAATGGTGTATGAAGAATCTTGAGTTCCATTATTTAACGTAATTTGTGATCCTGTTAATTGAGGTGCGTCATTTACTGGGTTAACTGTTAAAGATGCTTTGGCCGGAACAGATGAGACATCAATGTTGTCTAATATAATTTCTCCTCCATAACCTTTAGCTACATGTTCATTAAATACTTGCTCAAGTTCTGCCCATGTTGGCTTAGTGAAGCCATTAGCAATAGTTACATTGTTGTTGTAGTCTGATTCAGTAGTCCAAGATCCGTTAGCAGACCAACCAATTTCAGGATTTATAAACCTTATAGCTTGTTGCCAATCAGATTCTTTATCACCAAACTTGTGGTTACTACCTGCTTGAAAACCTGGAGCGAAGGAAATTTCTCCATTTATAGGTCCTCTGGGGTTAACTTTTAAAACGATATCTATAGAACCGTCATCATTTTGTTCATATGATTGTTCAGTATTGAAATTTCCTTGGGGATGTGGGTTATGAAGACTTAAATCAGATACAATATTAATATCCAATCCGTTAGATGAATTTATATATACATCCTTAAATAATGGATCACTTGAGGTGTTCTCAAAAAATAGCTTTAAATTATTATTTGGCAAATCATCGTAAGAGTCATATCTTATCCTTACTTCCTGAGGCTTATCCCAGTTATCCTTGTTAAAGGATATAGAACTACTTTGAATTTCTCCTCCGTAACCTTTAGCTACATGTTCATTAAATACTTTCTCAAGTTCTGCCCATGTTGGCTTAGTGAAGCCATTAGTAATAGTTACATTGTTGTTGTAGTCTGATTCAGTAGTCCAAGATCCGTTGGCAGACCAACCAATTTCAGGATTTATAAACCTTATAGCTTGTTGCCAATCAGATTCTTTATCACCAAACTTGTGATTACTACCTGCTTGAAAACCTGGAGCGAAGGAAATTTCTCCATTTATAGGTCCTCTGGGATTAACTTTTAAAACGATATCTATAGAACCGTCATCATTTTGTTCATATGATTGTTCAGTATTAAAACTTCCTTGGGGAGGTAGGTTATCAAGACTTAAATCATCTCCAATCTTAATATCCACCCACCTAGAATTATTTATATATACATCTTTAAATAATGGATCACTAGAAGTGTTATCAAAATATAGGTTAAAATTATTTTTTGGTAAATAATCGTAAGAGTCATATCTGATCCTTATTTCCTGAGGCTTGTCCCAGTTTTCTTTATTAAAAGATATGGAACCATTTTTAATTTCTACACCATCGTCATTGGTGATATGAAGATTGTCAAATTCTGTAGTTAAGGAAATTTCTCCATTTATAGGTCCTCTGGGATTAACTTTTAAAACGATATCTATAGAACCGTCATCATTTTGTTCATATGATTGTTCAGTATTAAAACTTCCTTGGGGAGGTAGGTTATCAAGACTTAAATCATCTCCAATATTAATATCCAAGCCGTTAGATGAATTTATATATACATCCTTTAATAATGGATCACCAGAAGTGTTATCAAAATATAGTTTGAAATTATTTTTTGGTAAATCATCGTAAGAGTCATATCTGATCCTTACCTCTTGAGGTTTATCCCAGTTATTTTTATTAAATGTAATTTGATTCTTAGAAACTTCCGAATTTCCAGTATTAACTGAATCAGAAACTTGATAAGAAAATTCAACCTCACCGTGCCAATCAGCATTAGGTTCAAATTTCCAAATATTAGTATTAGTCTTTGTTAGATTTCCTTGCTCATTCGATACTGTTAGGTTGACTATGGAAAGTGAATTAATTACATCGTTAGAATAATTGGCTAAAAAATCATGTTTCTTTATCAGTTTACTAGTATCTTCATCAATAGAACCAAGATCTATTGGTCCTCTTACTACTGGAGGTTTATTAATAGATTCAACAAATTCAATACTATTGTTTGCAGGGGTAAATCCTCCATTCCCATCAACAATGGTATAGGCTAAATCAACTTTGCCAGTCCAATTTTCATCTGTTGTAAGGGTCCATTTTTCATTAAATGAAATGTTTTCTAATGAGCCATGACTTGCAACTAAATTATTGATTAGAAGAGTATCACCATCAACATCTTTATAACCTTCGATTAGATCTGTTATTTGAATTATGTATGGAACTCCTTTAATACCTTCAGTAAATGAGGTTACCTGTCCTGTTAACTCTGGGGCATCATTAACAGGATCTACAGTTAATGATGCTTTAGCTGAAATAGTCGAAGATTTAGTCTGATTTAAGATTATTTCTCCGTTAGAACCGACTGAGTTCTCGCCGAAATCAGGCACAAAAGATAGATCTCCAATAACACTTTCATTCTGTGGAAGAGAATTAGCAGTAAGTTTTATGACGAGATCTATCGAGCCGTTTTCACCATGTTCAGTTGAGTAATCAGTGGAAATCCAACCATCAATAGGTGGAGCACCAACGCCATTACCGTTTACTGGAATATTTAAAGTATTTTGATGCTTGTAAATTTTTTCGTCTTTAAATTCACCGGTAGAGGTATTTTCAAAGAATAAATCAACACTAGTTTTTGGAAGGTCTTCAAAAGAGTCATATTTAATTCTTATTTCTTGTGGCTTAAACCAATTTTCTTTATTAAAAATTATTGGAGAATTATTTTGAATTTCGCCTCCAAATCCATTGGCAATATGTTTCTCGTAAACCTCAACGACTTCATCCCAAGTTGGCTTTGATGTTGTGCTATCAACCAAAAAGTATTGGTTATAGTCAGATTCACTTGTAATCGGAGTTGTTCTGCCAAGTTCAAAACGCCAGCCTTTACCTGGTCGAAGAATATCAAAGATATTAACCCAATCCTCATCAAGACTTCCTAGGACTCTTGTTGGATCCTCATTAAAATTAGCTAGGAAGGATAGATCTCCATTAAGAGGTAGCGAATTAGTAGTAAGTTTTACAACGACATCTATAGAACCATTTTCACTATGTTCAGTTGAGTAATCGGTGGAAATCCAACCATCAATTTGTGGAGCCCCAAAGCCATTACCATTTACTCCAATATTTAAAGTATTTTGACCTTGATAGATTTTTTGGTCTATGAAGTCATTAGTTGAGGTATTTTTAAGGAATAAATCAACACTAGTTTTTGGAAGGTCTTCAAAAGAGTCATATTTTATTCTTATTTCTTGTGGCTTAAACCAGTTATCTTTATTAAAGAGAATCGAATTTTCATTCTGATTTGAATTTTCTTGAATACCATAGGATATTTCAATATCCCCATTCCAATCTGCCTTTGGTGAAATTTTCCAAGAAGTAGGCTCTGATTCAAATATCTCATTAATTTCTAGGATACCTTCCCCTTTTGAAATTTTTAGATCAGTAATTGATGAAAGATAGGAAGAAATTAATTCACCAGAGTCATTTAATAAAAGATCAGATTTAGTAAAAATTAAATTATTATCTTCATCAATAGAACCAAGATCAATCAGGCTCGTAATGGTTTCTTTATTCTTCTGCCAATCAAGAAATTCTTTGCTTAACTTGACTTCTACAATCCCAGACGATGACATATTGCTGGGATCTTCAAATCTACTAGCCCAATCTCTACCATATACATTATTGTTAGAAACCCATAAAGAATAATCAGAACCATAAAAATCTGAAAAATCTATAGAAGTTGGGGAAGAATCAGCCCATTGAATATCATTTGAAAAAGCAGACCAAGATGCATCTTTGATTGTGATCTGTGATCCATCAGCCCATTGTAAGTTTCCTTCAACATTATTTTCTTTATTTGTAAGTCCAATCCATTTACCAATTTCACTATTATTATTTTCTGCGAATGTTTCCCATAAGAATTGGTTTTCTTCAACACTATTAATAGAAACTAAATTACCACCAAGTTTTTCTGCTTGTTCTTTGGCTTCACTCCATGTAGAAGCGCCAAGTTCAAAATAAATGGAATCTTCAAATTGATAATATGGAATTTCTGCTAGGCCATTTACAGGCAAACCGGATAAATCCTGCGTTCTGAGGTCATTTGTAAAATGTCCCCATGAACCAGCATTGTTAGTTATTGGATATGCATTAAATCCAAT
Organism: Prochlorococcus marinus XMU1404; assembly: GCF_017696175.1. Taxonomy (NCBI): domain Bacteria; kingdom Bacillati; phylum Cyanobacteriota; class Cyanophyceae; order Synechococcales; family Prochlorococcaceae; genus Prochlorococcus; species Prochlorococcus marinus. The sequence goes on from NZ_JAAORE010000002.1 coordinate 5,112, forward strand.
AAATTCTCCTAAATCAGACCCTCCCCATTCAACTTTAATGTCATCAAGTAATATTGAACTGTAAGTTCCGAAAACTTCTATCCACATCATATTAGTAATATCTGTATTAGTGAAATTAGCTTTGTCTCCTATATAACCTTCAGACGCAGTTATCTCTCCTGAAATCCATTTGCCACCTGTAGATGTTGCTCCAAAGACAGGAAGGGGGTCGTGGTAATCCGCAATTGGTTCACCTCTATCCATAAATGATTTACCCCAGTGATATCCAATCCATAGTGATTTGTCGTCGACTTCAGCACTTAGTTTTTCACTGATAAAATTATTCTCTTCTAAATCATTAATCGTTACTAGATGTCCACCTATCGCATTAGCTTCTAGCTCAGAGGTGAACCAACTAAGTACATTACCTCCTTGTCCACCAACGACTGAGTAAATACTGTTTCCAAAAATATATAAATCATCAGTCAGGCAATAAGCCGATTTTGAATAATCATATTCTTCAATTTCTTTGGGTTCAATAATATTGATTGGTTTTTTATCTGTTTCGTAAGCAGCAGAATTTAGATCTGAATCCAAATCCAAATCTTGAGTAATATTATAATTTTCATCGTCAAAGGCGTTGTCCATGCAGGTTTAAACCGGAGTTAATTACAACGAAGAATAAAGAGGATGAATCTTAAAAAATCTAGATAACTAGAAATTATAGTTTTATTATACTTTGTTTTGGTGCAAATTTTGTCTAATATGCCCATTTATTAATCTAAATCTAAAGAAAAAATATGAATAAATTTACTAGCTTTTGTAATGGTTTTTACAGATTTATATTGATTTAATACTTTAAGTATTTTAGAAAAAAATTCTTGAAAGTTTTCAGGTTAATTTTTCGTGTTAAGGTAGGGAATAGTTTTCTAACTCTTTAGAAGATTTTCAAAATAAATTTTTTTTGAAAATGCCTAATCTCTCAAAAGAAAAATTAGCTATTTGGGGACTGTATAGAAAAATTTCAACAGAGCAGCTTATTGATAGTAAAGTTGAGGAAATAGAAGTTAATCAATCTTCTATTAAAGAAATTTTAGATAATTGGATTAAATCAAATAAAATAAGATCTAATGAGGAGTTGGAGAATTGGAAAAAATATAATGGATTAAATAATACTGAATTTACGAAGTTTGTTGTAAGAACCTGGAAGTGGAAAGAATGGTGCAAAAAAACATTTGCGAAAGAACTTCCCTCTTATTACTTAAAAAGAAAACCACTTTTAGACTCTATTACTTATTCGATACTTAGAGTTAAAGATGAAAATCTTTCATTGGAACTTTTTTTAAGAATTAAAGATAAAGAGTCTTCTTTTAAAGAACTTGCTATCAAATATTCTGAAGGACCTGAAGCTAATAGCGGTGGATTAATTGGTCCAGTTTCTATGACAAATGTACACCCTGTAATAGCAAAATTATTGACAATTAGTGAATCTGGACAACTGTGGCCTCCTAGAAAAATTGAGGATTGGTGGATTATTATCAGATTAGAAGAACTAAAAAATACAGAATTAAATGATCCGATAAAAAATATGCTTTCCATGGAACTTGGGAATCAGTTTTTAGGAAAAGAATTTGAGAAAATTAACAAACTAAATCAAAAAGAAAATAAAACAAGTGGACAAATTAGTAAATAAAATGAAAACGAAGCAAAATTCCTGGGAATTAATTCTTTCATCAATAAAATCAGTAAGTGTTACTAATAAAAATCTTGTAAAAAAATTTACTTTAAAAGAGGCTGAAATATTCGTAGAGGAAGGTGAATTACCAAGGGGTGTTTTATTACTTAATAAAGGAAAGATTAGAGAAATAAGTATTAATGAAGATAAAGAACCATTTACTACAAAAGTTTATGGTTATGGAGAATTTGTAGGTTTTGACCATCTTCTCAGAGAAGAAAAATCTGTAAAAATGATCGCATCCTCAGATGTTGAAGGACATTTGATGAAGGCATCTGATTTTTTAAATTTATGCATAGAGTCCACAGATTTTCTGAAATACTTTGGAAGATGTTTTTCTCAAGAACTCTTTTACTTGATTAAAAAAAATAATCAAGTAAATGATGAAGAGAATTCTTCTCTTCTTAATTGGAGCAAAATAACAACTGAAAATCAAATAAATTCAATCTTCATATCAAAAGGAACTCATAATTTTGATAAAAAATTTGATAGACATTTTGTTAGCAGTAATAATTTTAAAGGTTTAAATGTAGGAGAAATTATAAAGGGACCTATTGCTCTTGAAGTTAACGGTAATTTACCTGGGAGATTGATCCCTATAGATTTTGATATGCCAAGCTCAAAGGATCTTATTCCAGTGGCATTAGATGAATTTAATAGGGAAGAAGAAACTCAAGAAATAAAAGAAATGGAATCTTTAGAAGATATATATGGAAAAATTAGAAAAGATAATAAATATCCTCATTGTAAAGGTTCTGGATTAAGTGATGAGCTCTTAGCCACCTTAAGAATGATCTCTAGATTTTATGATTTACCTTTTAAAAAAGACTTCGTCAAAAAAATTATTGATGGACAACTTAAGGAAAATAAACTAAACATTAATCAGATTGCTGCCTTTTGTGATTTGATTGGGCTAAAGGCTGTTTTTCTAAAACCATCTAATAAATCAGAATTATCAAGAATCCCACTACCTGCAGTTTTTTTAAGAAATGGTAGACCAATAATTATTTGGGAAAGGCAGAATAATAGATTCTTCATTGGAGATCCAACCAAAGAGCAAGAGTTTTTAGATATTGATTTAATAATAGATTCTTCTAATGAAAGTTTAGAAATTCTTTCAGTAGAGCGAAATAAAGAGTCTCCAAAAGCTCGATTCGGCTTGAAATGGTTTTTGCCTTCAATCAAAAAACATAAATATGCTTTGATTCAGGTTGTAATAGCAAGCTTCTTCGTTCAATTATTAGGTTTATTAAATCCTCTTCTTATACAACAAATTATTGACGCAGTAATTAGTCAAGGCAATTATTCAAGTTTAAATATTCTTGGGACACTTCTCATCTTTATGGCATTTAGTCAGGCTTTATTAGGTTCCTTAAGAACTTATCTTTTCAGTGATACAACTAATAGAATTGATATGACTTTAGGGACTTCAATCATCCGCCATTTGTTGAGATTACCTCTCCCCTATTTCAATAAAAGACCTGTAGGAGAAGTAAGTGGAAGAGTTGGAGAACTTGAAAAAATAAGAAGTTTTCTGACTGGAACAGCCTTGACAGTTTTACTTGATTCTTTCTTCTCTGTTATCTATATCGCCGTTTTACTTAGTTATTCAGTTCAATTAACAATTTGGGCGTTAGGGGTTTTGCCTCTTTTTATAGCTTTGACGATTTTTGTATCTCCAATACTTCAAGCGCAACTTAGAAGAAAAGCTGAAGCATCTGCGAGAGTAAATAGTCATCTTGTTGAGAGCCTTTCAGGGATGGAAACAATTAAAGGCCAAAAAATGGAACTATCTACTCAATGGCGTTGGGAACAAATGTATGGAGAACAGATTCAAGCTGGATTTAAAAATACAGTTACAAGTACCGCAGCAGGTTCGATAAGTAATTTTCTTCAACAGCTTTCAGGTTTAATTATTATTTGGGCTGGAGCAGCAATGGTTTTACAAGGTAAATTAACTCTTGGACAGTTAATTGCTTTTAGGATTTTGTCTAATTATGTTACCAGCCCTCTTTTACGGTTAGCTAGTTTATGGCAAAATTTTCAGGAGACATCTATATCCCTTGAGAGATTATCAGATATTGTTGATCATCAAGAAGAGATTGAAATAGCAGGTGAAAACTTACCTCCAATTCCTCCAGTTATAGGTGAAATTATTTATGAGAAAGTGAATTTCAGGTTTACTTCTTCAGGTCCTTATCAATTGTTAAATGTTAATTTCAAAGTTAAGCCAGGTACTTTTGTCGGAATTGTAGGAAGTAGTGGTTCAGGGAAAAGTACTCTATTAAAATTATTAACTAGATTATATGAACCAAACAACGGCTCTATAAAAATTGACGGGCATAGTATTTCAAAGGTAGATCTTTATTCACTTAGAGAGCAGATTGGTGTTGTTCCTCAAGATAGTTTACTTTTCGATGGAAGCATACAAAGTAACATAGCTTTGACGAAGCCTGATTCTTCTTATGAAGAAATTATTAATGCAGCCAAATTAGCTTGTGCACATGAGTTTATAGAAAAATTACCTTCTGGTTATACCAATAGCGTGGGTGAGAGAGGTTCTGGTCTTTCGGGTGGACAAAGACAAAGAATCGCAATAGCAAGAGTTATTCTAAGAAAACCAAAATTATTGATTTTAGATGAGGCAACAAGTGCCTTAGATGTAGATACTGAAAAGAGAGTTATCAGGAATATCTTGGATACCTTTAAGGGGTCAACTATTTTATTTATAAGTCATAGACTCAGTAATTTAAGAGATGCCGATAACATTTTATTAATGGATGAAGGTAGTCTTGCTGAGGAAGGAAATCATGAAGATTTGATGGCTCTTAATGGAAGATATACAACTTTATATAATCAGCAAGAGGCAGCCATATAATGAATATCTTTCAATTCATTAAAAATAAATTTAGAGATTTCAAAAATAAGAAAGGCGAGTCTCAAGAAGTGAAATTTAAATCAACTAATAAATTGAGTATTGCAATTCTTTGGTCAATAATAGGATCTTTTGGAGTTGGAATAATTTATGCTTCAATTTCAAAGATTGATGAGGTCGTTATCACCAGAGGAGAATTGCAAGCAGTAGGAGCTGAGAGACCTATTAAATTGCCATTTGACGGTATTGTTGAAAGCATAATGATAAAGGAAGGAGATGAGGTATTGATTGGCCAAGATTTAATTAAATTAGAGTCAGATATTTATTTAACTAATAAGGCAAATTTAGAAATTCAATTAAAAAATTCAGAGGAAATTTTATTAAATGAAAAAGATATTTTAAAAAGATTTGCTCAACTTATTCAAGAAGGTGCAGTATCCTATCAAGATTATCTATTACAAAAAAACAAAGTTGAGGAAAATAAATCAAAAATAAATCAATTAAAGTCTGAAATAAATGAAATAGATTATCAATTAAAAAAAACGGTGTTAAAAGCGCCCTTAAAGGGTAAAGTTTTCAATCTAATTCCATCTAGCTCTGGGTATTATGGCTCAAAAGGTGAAACATTATTGGTAATAGTTCCCTCAGAGGAATTGGAGGCAAAAGTATTCTTTAACAATGCTGATATTGGATTTGTTAGACAAAATATTCCTGCTGAAATAAGAATTGATTCATATCCCTTTACTCAGTTTGGACATATTGATGGACAGTTAAAAAAACTTGGAGAAGAATCATTACCTCCTGATCAGTTTAATCCTCAGGCAAGATTCCCTGGATATGTAAAGCTGAATAAACAGTTCCTTGAGAAAAAAGGTAAAAAATATAATTTACAATCAGGACAGACTCTATCAGCCAATTTTATTGTTAGAAACAAACCATTAATTACACTAGTAACTGATGTAATAGCTAATGCCTGGGATAGCTTAAGAGGTATAAAGACAGAGGGAAGTTTAAACTAAAAATAATTAAAACAATTAATATTTTATGATTCTAAAGGGGTTACATCCTTTAATTTCTCTTTTAGTTTTTCACTAATTGATTGTCTGGACATACTAATTAGCTTTATTGTGTCACTATACATTTTTAGTTGAGCTTCACAGACTTGAAGACCTGTCACATCGTTTTTAGCTTCATCAGATAATGATTCATAATCATATTCTTTGTCTTCAAATTTTATTTTCTTTAATTTTTTTGCTGAATCTGTCATGATTTATTCTAGAAAAGTAGATAGTTAGTTTAATTTTAAATCATTAACCATCGATACTTCAATAATTATTAATGATTTCAAAATAAATTTATTATTAAAATCTATTCAAATAAAAGTAAATATCCAGTTATTTAGATTAAATTATTAATTATAAATTTAAATTAAGAACACTATTAAAGATTTATAATAATAAAAAGGTTTTAAATATGCCTAAAAGAACTCAACTCAATATCAATATAAATGAAAAACTTTTAAAAGCTTTAAAGATCAGTGCTCTAAAACAAAATAAAAACTTAAGTGATTTAGTCACAGATATTCTTGAATCTTTTGTATATAAGTTAGGTAAAATAGATTTTTCTAAGCCTTTTTCTGATAGAGATGCTTTAAATTGTACAAAGTTTATGAAAGCTTTATTTAATAAAAAATTTGAATTAGGAGTATACAATAATAAAGAAATCGCTTTTGAAGAATTTATTTTTTACGTAGAAAAATTTAATCAATGGGATAAAATTTATACTCCAAAATTAAAGACAGTAATGCTTTCAGAATCTTCAGAAGCATGGAGTTCTAAGGAATTAAATTTAATAACTTCCGAAAGAAATTGTGAATGTCCAATTTATGCAGCACTTAAAGAGTGGACTGGATGTTCTGAATTCCCTTCTCAAGATTTAATTTGTGATTTAGGTAAATCTTTAATACCTGTTATTGAAGCTAATATTAAATAAAAAATTTTGTTTACAAAGATGATTATTTTAAAATTAAACGTTTTCTCATACTTACTGTGATAGATAAATATGTTGCAGAAAATTTATCATTTTAACAATACGACTGATGAATTATTTTTTTGTTTATGCAACTTTCTTTGTACTAGGAGCATGTTTTGGAAGTTTTATTAATGTCATAAGATATAGATTTCCTCGAGACATTTCGATAATAAGTCCTAGAAGTTTTTGTCCTCAATGTAAAACACCAATTCCTTTTTATTTAAATATTCCAATTTTTTCATGGTTTTTTTTAAAAGGGAAATGTAATTTTTGCAAAACTAAAATCTCCTTTTCGTATCCTTTAATAGAATTTTTTACCGCTTCTTTTTTTGTTTTTAATACTTTCTTCAGTAATTATTTTTCCTCAATATACCTTTTAGATTTATTCTATTTAAATATTTTTAGCACCTTATTGATTATCATCTCTTTAATTGATTTTGATAATATGATAATTCCAAATAAGTTATTAATTATTGGATCGTGTTTAGGATTCTTTTTTAATTTAATTAAATATACTTTTTTGGGAAATCAAACTTTTTTGTATGTATTCTACAAATTTATAATTTTATCTTTTTTAGCTTTTATTTTTTTGGAGATGTTAAATCTGATAATTTCTTTCTTTCTAAAAAAAGATGCCTTTGGATTTGGAGATAGTAAATATCTTTTCATGCTATCTACTTGGCTAGGCTTTTATGGAGTTATTTGTACCTTTGTATTGTCTTTATATATTGGAGGTGTAATTACTATTTTTTTGATCATCTCAAAAAAGATAAACTCTTCTGGGAAAATACCCTTTGGTCCTTATTTATCTATTGCTGCTTATGTTGTAAGTTTATTGGGACCAAACAATATAGTTTTATTCCTTAAAAATTTTTATAAACTAGCCTAGATAATTAAAATTTTAAGTTAATGTTCAATTTGAAAATTAAGCAATAAAATAAATAGTAATTGAAGTCTTAAATTAATGAAAATATTTTTCAAATTTTTTTTACTCTCTACAATATCAGTCTTTGTTAATGGTGATGTGTATGCATCTAAATCTTTAGATAAAAAGTTTATGAATAGTTTTAATAACTATAAAACATATGAGAAAGTAATAGAACCTCAAAATCAATTTTATAATTTACTTGGCATTAAAGGATATGCTGATCAAAGGCTTAAGAAAAGTAGTTTCAAATTACGGAATATTTACAAAATAGAGTCATCAAAACAAATAGGTAAATATAGATTAAATGGATCTGATATTAACAACACTTTTAATGAGAGTCTTCAAGATTTTTAAAAAAAATTCTATAAATATTTTTTTAATTTTTTTTATGAATGCATTTTATGGAAATAAGAAATATAGAAATTTTCTATTATAGAAGTTATGAAATTAAATATTAATATTTTCTCTAAAAATAAAAATTTGGAAGAAGGATTCACAATTACTGAACTTTTGATATCAATCGTGATTCTGGCTGTTATGGTAAGTCTTTCAATTCCTAGTGCTTTAAGGTGGATAGAAAAAGAACAACAGAATGCTTATCTAAGAGAGTTAATCAGTTATTTAGAACTTTTAAAAAAAGAAACACGAAGGTGGAATGGGACTTGTGAAGTAAAAACTAATAGTTTTGCAAAAAACATTTATGACCCAATTACACGCAAAAGAAAGTCAGAAAAGGCTTTTATTGTAGATTGCGAAGGAATGGATAAAAACCAAAAACTAAGAATTGCAAGGCAGGTGCCATTAATAGGGGAAAAAGTTTTTCAGGAAACAAGTCAAAAAAATTTTAATTTTACTCCGAAGGGTTATCTTTCATTGCCAGATAATGAAACTAGTTTAGTAATAATTATTGGAGGCAGGTCAAAAGGGAGATTTTACCAAAGACCTAAATGCATATTTATGGAAGCACCAATTGGATTGATTAAGTCTGGGTTTTATCAATCAAACTATTTATTTTTTTCAGATAGAGATGGGAATAGGCAAAACTCTGGATTAAGAAAACAATTTTGCTATGCAATGTAGATCAGAGCGTTTTATTTAAAGAAAATATCAGTATTATCTAATACATAATTAAGGCAAAGATAAGGAGCTACTTGTCTGAAAGTTTAAAATTATTTATATTATAATAGTCATGAATACATTTTTTTTAATGACTTCTTCGTTTAAAAGATACTTAATTAACTACCTTTCTAATAGAAAGCTTAAATCCCAATCTGCTTTTACATTAGTTGAACTTATAGTAGTGGTAGTAATAATTGGAGTTTTATCTTCTATAGCTATTCCTAGTTTCCAAAATGCTAGTGATAAAGCAAAGCAGAAAGAAGCTTCTTCAATGATTGCTTCTTACTTAAAAGCCGCACAAGCTTACTATACTGAATACGGACAAGGCGTTACTTTTTCTTCTCAACTTGGTGAGTATGTAAACGTAACAGGTTGTAGACAATTTGATCCTCAGTATTGCAAAAATAATAACAGCGCAACAGTTAATTGGTCATCTACAAATAGAAATCAGTGGTTTACTCCAACAGGTAACTATAGAATAGAAATGCAATTAAATGGCTCTAGATTAAATTTCTTAGGTTATCCACATAACACTACCTCTGGATTGGGAGTAATTGGTTGCTATGATTACTCTTCTGGAGCAACCAGACTAAAAGAAAATGGTGGAAATGAGAAGGGTACTAATTTTGTAAGGAATATAAACTGCAGTTAACAAAGTGGAAACTAATCTTTTAATGTGAGCAATATTTTTTCTTCAAAAAAAATAAATATTTCTATACATAATAAACTTTTTTATAAAATACAAAATAGGGCTTCAGAAAACAAAGCTTTTGCTTTGCCTCAAATTTTAGTTTTAGCCATTGGAATATCAATAACTTTAGTTGGATTAATGAATGTCTCAATTAACAGACTTTCAACTTCTAAATTAAGTAATGCTGAAATGCAGGCTAAAAATGCAACTGAGTCTGCTTTTAATTCTTTAAGAACTCTTTTGAATAATAGTGGGAATGTACCTTATTACTATTATTGGTTATTAAAAACGTGCTCTATTGACTCCAGCAATAATGAATGCCCAACTTTTGGAGGAGGTAAATATGGAAATCAGTGGCCTGGCTATTTAAATAAAGGAAAATTTCGTGATCCATCTACTTTATATTGGGTAGATACCAATAGTGAATGGTGTGATGGAATATCTTCTCCTACTTGTATTGGAAGACAAGTAGCCCCAGCTTGCTCATATTTAGGCAGAGATGCACGTATTTCCCAAATTCCATGGAACTTATATTCAAATAGTTTGGATATTTTACTCAATGGTGAAGAGAAAAGAATCAGTTCAAGCATTAATAGTTCTAACATTCAAAGTTTTCTAATAAAATCAACCGACTTTGTTGGCGATGAATATGGTGGCGAAAATTCTGTATTGTTTGAGGGATATAACGCATCTTCAAAAGATCCAAATATAAAAAATTCGACTAATAAAATAAGAGCAAATATTGAAGTATTTAAGTCTGTTTCTGATTCTGGATTTGCATTCATTAGTGCAGGTGAAAATGTAAGGGATGAAAATTCACTTTTTTTGGGAAATTTCAAGACCCTTAATAATAAGCAAAAAGGATCTATATTATGGAGAAAAAATATTGATCCCAATAGGGCTTATTTTGAATGTAATAAAATTAAAATGGAATCTGGAATAAAAAATTATTCTAGATTACCTGATAATTCTAATGATGGAGGAGGGCTATGGGTCCAACCACTTGCATTACCTTCCAGACCAATGATAAAGAATCAAGGGCAATTAGGTTCTATTTGGAATCCTTCTACTAACCAGATCGTTTGTCTAGGGGATCAAAAATTTGGTCAATATTTTGGGCCAAACTGCAGATTCCTCGAAAAAGATGGTTTTAATAATTATGCGAATAAAGATAGGACATATACAATAGATGATTTAGTTGTAAGAGGCAAAGATGCTTATTTTGGCATAGTAACTACTGATAAATCGAGAGTTACATTAATAGTAAGGGGATCTATAGATTTAAGTTATGGAGGGAGGATTTGTCACAGACATGGAGGACCTAACGGTAAATGTGGTTCGGGGAAACCAGAAAACTTAACAATCTTATTTCAACAACCTGCACAAAAAGGTGGTAAACAAAGATTAGAATGTTCCTCAAATGGCGGTATAAGATATGTAAAAGATAAAAATTTAAATATCCCAATTAATCATGATAATAATATTCCATTTAACACGTTCAACTTATCATTAGGCACTGGACAAAATAATGAATTTTTTAGTGCTTTTGTTTATGCTCCTGATACGACATTTTCTGTTGCTACTCCAGAAACAATATACTATTCAAGGGCTGGTGAGCCTTGGAATCTTGTCTCTACAGTTAAAGGGGTATACGCTTTAGTAGATTATCCAGGAGGCACGTCTGATCAAAGAACTCCAAAACTTTTTCGTAATATTAAAGGTGGTTTAATACCTTATACAACTACTCCAGACACTTCTTCATGGGATAGAAATACGCATGGATTTGATGACGTTTTTATCATTGCTGCTGGAAGACGAGGAGAAAAATCAAAACCGCAAATAAATAGTATGCTAAATATGGCTCTTTTATGGGATTCAATAGCTGATAATTATTTACTTGTTGGATTCGAATCTCAAGGAAATGATTTGAAATTTGTTGATAGAAATTTAGAAGGACGAGCATGGAAAGTTAATTTAGGAAATAACCCTTGGCTTAAAGATCAAACAGGAGATAGCATTATTCATCACTATGGAATGGAATTAAGACAAGTTTCCGATTTATCGGAGGACTCATCTTTTAAAGGATCTATTTGGGTTAAAAATGCATGTTTTGACAAAAATGGTAAGGGTGAGGTTTCTTGGGACTTCAACAGTAACTATAAAGATGATCTTGTTAAACGTTTTAACTATAATAATCAATATTATTTTGGCGTTCCATATTATAGAGGCAAGTCGATAAAAGTTTGGGATACCTTGAGAACCTTTAATTGATTTTTAGCTATGAAAAGATTATTTCGGGGGGATTTAAAATTTAGTTTTTTAAAACAAGAAGGTTTCGGATTAAGTGAAACTATCCTCAGTCTTATGATGCTCTCTTTTATAACAACTTATGCCTTATATTTTGTAACACTTAGGCAAATAAATTTATATAAGGCAAATTTAAATAATGCAATTAATGATGAGATTAGAAGAGATATAGAAAAATTAAAATCTGAATTATGGTATGAGCACTATAATGCCCCACAAGGAAATATGAGCGCATTTTATAGTATTGGTCTTTCATCTTCTGAACCAAAATTTTATTGTGGAGATATTTTAAGAACATTTTTAAGATTGCCTAGTTGGCAAAATAGGATTTGGACCCCTGGTTCTAGTGATTCAAATTATACTGGTCAAAAAAGAAACAAAATTTTTTCGGGTCAAGGAGTAAGAATTGAGAGAAAAGTTGACTCTCAAAGACCATTTAATATGGGAAATGATTCAGTAATTGATAAAAGTATTGCTGAAATAACTTATATTGTTACTACTAAAGATAACAGTTCTCAATGGACTAGCATTCAACTAAGTAGTGAAGCACACAGCTGGTGTCCACCCTCTTATGAATAAAAAATGAAGTCTGTTTTTTCTTATAAATATATATTCTCATTAGTGAATAAAAGATCAAATAAATATGGTTTTACGCTCCCAGAACTTATAGTTTCTGGATTTGTTTCTCTATTAATTCTTATATCAGGATATACTCTCTTAAAAATGAATTTACAAGTAAATAATTCTGATGAATTAAATCTTAAATTAGGAGGAAAAATAAATAATGCTTTAGATTTTATTGTTGATGAAATAAATAGCAGTAAAAGAGTAATAACAACTTACAATGATGTTCCAAATTCATGTCGCCCTTTACCACAAGGTGATTTAGTACTTGCTTTGAAAATGCCTGATCAAGCAAAAAGTAGTTCGTCTTATCAAACTTCTAATATGGGTAATGAATCTAAAACAAAAAAACAAAATTGGGTTACTTTAGCAAAAGATTGCCCTATTTTTTATAATTTAGTTAGAGATTACACTTTTAGTGGTAAAGGCATATCATACATACTTAAACGAACAGGACCCACAGTAGATGAACAAGGATTTTATAGAGCTACAGATATTAAAACTACTGTTGTTACGGATAGAATTAGAAGTGATTTTGAAGATGATATAAGGTGCTTAACAACTAATAACCAAAAATGGACTAGGAAACAGATAAAAGGGATTATTTTATGTACTGATGAAAAAGGTAAAGGTGCTGAAATAATGATTAATGCAGAAGCCTCTAGAGTTAGAAATCCATTAATCATATTTAAAACTTCAGGAGGTTACGCAAGGATTCAGGATGATGATTTAATGAATTTAGGAAATGCTGGGGCTGGAAATTTAGGGATTAACCCACCTTGTACTAACTGTGACTTTTTTCAAAAACCTCTAAAGAAGAAAGTAACTTTTTTTATTGATATATCTGGATCTATGAATTGGGGAAAGATAAAGGGGCTTACACCTATGGAGGCAGCAAAAAATGAATTAATTAACAGTATTAGAGCTTTACCAGTTAATCAAGGTTTTAAATTACAAGTAGTTGCATTCAACCATTGGTCTAGAAAAATGTGGTCTTCACCTATGGAGGTTACCACTAGTTCAAAAATGTATGCTATTTCTTGGGTTAGTAGATTAACAGCCGGCGGAGGTACAAACCCATGGTCAGGAATTTCAGAAGCTATTCAAAATTCAGAAGTTCAGCAAATTGCTGTTCTCTCAGATGGATGGACAAAAACATCAGGACGTTGTTTTAATAATGGAAAGTCTTATTCATATGCAGAATGTTTTAAGGACTATAACGATAGCGTTAGAGCAACTAATGAGGAGGGAACAGTGCAGATTGATTCTTTTTCTATGAGAAATGATTTTTGTTCAAATGGATGGATGGGAGAACTTTCCTCTAAAAATTCAGGAAGCTGTACTCACATTAATTAAATTTAATAAGCTGAATTTTCTTTGATAAATTCTTTTGCTTCTTCTGAATTAGGTTTGTAGCCTATTTCAGAGGGATCAGATTCGAGTGAATTCAGTATTTGAGGGGTAACTAGGATAACTAGTTCTCTTTTATCTTTCGAAGATACTGTTTTCCTAAAAATTTGTCCAATTATGGGTAAATCTCCTAATATTGGCCATTTTGTAACTGTCTCGTTTTCAGTAGAGTCTAATACTCCAGTAAGAATTAATGTATTCCCATCTTTTACTCTGATAGAACCACTATCAAGTCTTCTGGTTGCTAGGAGGTCAACAGTTGCACAATTTTCTATTAGTCTTTGTTCAGATTTTGAAGAAATAGCAGGTGAGATTGAGAAAGTAACATAACCATTATCATCTATCCTTGAGATCCTAGCTCCAAAAGTTAATCCTGCTATTCCATATTCAAGAGTAGCTACACTGGATTCGGGATCAAAAGTACAATTAATTGGTACTTGAGTCCCAACAATTACAAAGGCTTCGTTACCATAGGATCTCCCTATTGTCCCAGCCTTTAAAGTGTCGTTAACGCTACTAAAAGTAACTGTATCTCCACCAGTACTTCCTGGAAATTCATTAAGTATCAAAGTTGGATTAGCAATTATTTTTGTATCTTTAGAAGCAATATCAGCTCTTAACAAATCTATAAAGGTTTGATTAGGGAAAGTGCCTGAATTATTTGTAGCAGCAGCAGATCCAAAATTTGCTTCTGTTGGGGGAGTAATACTATTAACAGTACCTAGTAACTTACCTCCTGCATTTACTATGAACTTATTACCTTGTCTAAATGCCCAGCTATTATCTAGCGTAGTTCCATCTGAGATATTAACATCAAGTATTCTAACTGTAAGTGCTACCTGCCTTTGCCTTAAATCTAGTTGCTTTATATAGGTCTCAGCTACTTTAATCAAATCTGGATTCCCTATTAGAGTAATAGTCTGTAACCTATCGTCCGTAGTAGCAATTAATCCTAAAAGTGGACCGGCATTACCGCCGTAACTTCTTACAGAAGTAGTAGACTCTTGCGTTGTTGTTGCTGAAGAGGCTGCTCCTGATACAGATTGAGATTGGCTCGCTCCAGAAGTGACAGCAGTCGTAATTGTATTAGTTTGCGTAACTTTTGCACCTAAATTTGCTAGATAAGAAGCTGCTGCGTTGGCAGTGGTTTGATTGAGCCGATAAATCCTTGATATTCTCTCTGAAAAAATTCTATCTTGAACATCTGGTCCTACGTAAACTATGCCGTTTTCTAATTTAGCTTCTAATCCGCTAGACATCAGAATTGAATTAAAAGCAACTGAAAATGGTTTGTCCTTGATAGTAAGTGTTATGTATCGAGGGGAATCTGATACCTTTTCATTTTCACTTCCCGGACCGTCTTCGCTTGTTATGTTAAAAGTATTTGAATTTGCAAAATCAGAACCTTTATCCTTATTCGCATCAAATGTTGGATCTTGCTGCACCCAAACATAACCATAATTTGTTTTAGAAATCAAAAATTCAATGGCACTTTTTGCAGTGGCCCCTTCAAATACCATGGAAACATTTGGCCCTTCTAATTTAACTGTTTTTAGGTTAGGAATATAAGTTGTTCCAACTGCAATATCTCCTAGTGGAGGAGCTGAGGCTCTTCTTGAAATATTTGCGTTATTTTCTGCTTTGATAAGAGGTTTAACTGAAAAGATATTTTCTTCTGTAAGAATATTTGGAGGTAATGATTGCTTTGGAAATGTCATTTTCAAAGTATCATTTATGACTGATAGTTCAGGTTGAGAAAAAAGAATTTCATCTAAAGGAGTAATAACAATATCTACAATATCGTCGTTACCAGACAAGGTCAAAGTTTTAATGCCTACTGAAGGAATGGATAAACTTTGAAAAGATTTTTGATATTTTGAATTTTCAGTTTTTATATTAATGCTTATTAGATCTTTTTTTATATTTTTTGTTATTTGGGGATTTTCCCCTATTCCAGAAAGCAAAATATCAATATTTTGGTCATTAGAGCTATCTGTTTTTAATACTAAATTATTGGATTTTTTTATAGATTGAGAAATTAATTCATTCTTATTTAAAATTTCTTCTGAATAAACACTTATATAAGAAAAGGATAAAATTGATATAGGAATTAATAGTAGAGAATATATTCTTTTCATTATTTGATATTTGGAATTTCTTAGAAATTAACTAATCATTTCTATTATATTAACTTTTGATTTAATGATTAATTTGAAAATAGCTAAATTCATTTTTCTTTATAGTAAGGGATGTTTACAATAATGCGAGCATCAATTTCTCCTTCAATTGAAGGACTATTAATATCACTTATATTATTAGATGATTCTCCTGCCATTCTTGGTTCAAAACAATAAGGCAAAATAAAAATCTTATATTCCTGTATATACTTTATGAAATTAAGGCTGTTTAAATAGTTAGATTTTATATTTATTA
This sequence comes from Prochlorococcus marinus XMU1404, assembly GCF_017696175.1. Classification (NCBI taxonomy): domain Bacteria; kingdom Bacillati; phylum Cyanobacteriota; class Cyanophyceae; order Synechococcales; family Prochlorococcaceae; genus Prochlorococcus; species Prochlorococcus marinus. The sequence goes on from NZ_JAAORE010000002.1 coordinate 21,244, forward strand.
AATAATAATTTGATTGAAAAATGTCACTCACCTTTTTTGTTAATGAATTAAATTCTAGAGTGCCATCTTTTTCGTCTAAATTAAATTTATATACCTTTTTTTTAGATCCACTTTCTATATTGCCATAATCGTAAGAATAATTGTTATTAATTGGACTTATTTGACTTTCAAAATTATTTAAATTGTTATTGTTAAATTCTTTATTTGAAATAAATTCAGTATTAAAAAGTTCTTCCTCTGATTTTGTTGTACAAGATGATAATTCATCTTTACTTATTGGAGAAAATTCAATAATCTCAGTATTTGATTTTAAAGCAGATTCAAATAATATTTCAGGTATTAAAACTAGATCTTCTTTTTTTGGAACTAATGATACAAATTCAGAATACAATTTCCTAAAAGAAATTATTGATTTTGATCTTTCTTTTAATTTCTCGATAATTAAAGGTAACTCTATATTCTCACTCTTATATTGGGAAGATTTTTCTTGAGTATTTTTCAATGATTCAATAGATGGAAAAAAAAACAAAATTGAACTTAAAGAAGCAAATAATATTCCTATTGAAGGATAAAAATAATTTGACTTAGTGATCTCTTTTAGGTCACTAAGTTTTATTGATCTAATATCTTCTACGTTTATACTTTTAGCCTTTTCTAATAACTCTCCTACATCAATGGTCTTAAGTCTTTCTATGAATTGTTGAAAAGTTAGATTTTTATTTCTCATTTTTTTTATTTTAGCAATTCTAGTAATTTTAAATAAAGACTCAATTTTTTATATACACCATTATTATCAGATTCCTCATGAAAATTTATTCTTTCGATAAGAGAAAAATGATTGATTTTCCCAGATATCTCTAAAACTATAGATTTATTATTAGTAAATTCTTCTGGGTTCTGAGTCGAACCGGGTGATTGGTTAACAAGTCTATTTATTTTCAAGGATTTATTATCTATGATTTCATTTTCTAAGAGTAATGAAATAAACTTTTTTGTAGAATCTGATCCTTCACTAATAGCATTTAATTTAAATCCAACATTATCAACTGTGTAGTCAACTAATTGAACATTTTTGGGTATTGAATCTTGCAATAAGAAAGCGAATAAATAAGTAGGTGCTGGATTTGAGAGTAATGATGAATGCTTTTTTAAATTTTTAAAATTCCTCTCTCTCTCACGATTGATTTTATTCAAAGAATTAACTTTCTCTTCATATTCAATATGTTTTACCTCCAATCTATTTATGTTGAATTTTGGAATTAATGAAATCATTTCAATAATAATTACTCCACTTAAGACAATAAAAGAAGGTACATATAATATTTTTTTTGTTTTTAATGAGTTTAATAAATTTGGATATGTTTTTAAAATTTTTAATAATTTATATTTATAAATATTCTCAGTAGAGTCTAGATTTACATCTTTTTTAAAATCCCATAAGTTTATGTTTTCATAATTATTAGCGAAGTTATAATCTTTCATTTCGTAATATTATCTAATATGCAAGCAAATGAATTTAAAATACTATGATTTAATTTGAGATCTAAATCCTTACTAGATTCAACCTTATAATTATTTTCAGGAATTTTTAGAAAACCTTTTTTTATATAAGTATTCAGTGAGAGCATTCTATCAATTCCATTTCCGTTAATGTAAAAATCACCATCAAAATGGATATTATTATCTTTAAGTATTTTCTTCACAGATTTATCAAGCCTCGAAAACAATTCATTATTTAAACTAACTTTATTTGTTATGTAAATTGAACTTCCAAAAGGTAATCTTGTTGAAATTAATTCACAATCTTTTCTAGTTAGGTAGACAGTAGTGGAATTATTACCAATATCACATAAGATAGATATCTCTTCAGAATTACTAATAAGATTTTCAGCTAGGTGAATAGCTCCACATGTAACTGTGGCAATTTTTGATCCTGATAATGAAATAACATTTATCCATGAGTCAATATGTTCTTTATTAGCGTAGATCACTCTATGGTAGCAACTTTTAGCATCACCATTTACTCTTTTAGATTGGATTAAAGTATTATCTGGTAAGTAGGGACTTTTCGAGAGTATTTTAGGATCTTCTTCTGAAAAGACTACTAAATCATTATTGCTAAATGATCTAGTTATAAAAAATGAGGAACTTAAAAGAACAATTATTGGCGGATTATTCAAGCCAAAGATATTTGAAATGTCATCAATTATTCTTTTGACTTCAGGAACTTTTTCAACTTTAAAATCTCCAATTAAATCTCCCGGGATATTTATATTTACTATATCTTTAATAATATTTCTATTGTTTTGCCTTTGAAGGTGTGTGGCGGTCAATATATTATCGACATAAGATATTCCTAAAAACTCATTTACTATGATGTCTTTTTTGTAATCACGCCTTGGAGAATTATTAATGGAATACTTTTTTAAAAAATTTTTAACTTTATAAAAATTTTTAATTTTAAAAATATCATCCAAAATATTAAGATCAAAAATTCTAATTTTGTTTTTTTTACTTAAAACGCTTCTCGCTTTTAAGAGATAATTTTCCTTAAAATATTTTGTGCTTGCATATATTTTAAGTTTTTCTAATAATTCTGAAATTGGTTTAAATCTTTTTTTTAGAGCTTTATTCTTAGTAGTTGATTTATGTTTTTTTATTATTTGAAGTTTAGAAATTGAAAAATTAAAAATGGAATTATTTTTTGATGTGTTTCTTGATTTAAATGAAAAAGATTTTAATTTACTATTATTTTTCCAGATTTCTTTTATTTTTTCTTTCCTGTTTGAAAATTTATTTATTAAATAATTATTCTTCAAAGAAAAATTCAACAATTTATTTTTTTCCAAAAATAATTTAATTTTATTAATCATTCTGCTTTAATTTTATAATTTGAGTTTTGTTTTGGCCAGTTATTTCAACTTCCAAATTGTTTCCATTGATATTGGATACTTTAAATCCTCCTCCAATAACTTCTCCTACTTCATAGGCTTTAACACCACTTGAAGTTTCAATGAATACATATTCTTTATTTCCCGTTTTAGCAATTCCTTTTAATTCTAGACCATTTAAACTTATTGATTGAGCACTAGAGTTATTGTTTATGGAAGGTAAGAATGGATTTCTAGTATTTAATGAATTTTTTTCTATTTCAGAAACTTTAGTCTTAGGGATATCTTTCAAATCTAAACTAAAAGATTCAAGTTTTCTTTCATTAGTTATTTGATTACTATTTAACCCTTTATTAAAATTCATCTCAGATTGCTCTGCTGATATTAATAAAGTGGGATACAAAAAAAGAAAAATTAAAAACTTCATTTTAAATAATCTTTAAATAAACTTCTAATTTATGTTATGAGTTGATTGAAGAATTTAAATTCCTAAATTATCCTAATTTTATTATATTTTTTATAAAAAAAGATAAATTTTTTAAAATTATAACTAATATGTACAGAGTAATTGATCTTTATTTATTATCTTTTTAATCATGAGTAATAAACTTAAAGAAAATAAAATAGAAGAACATACTAAAAATAAAATATATGAATATTTATCTAGTGAACAGGTTTTAAATGCTGGTATAGTTTTTATTTCTATGTCAAATTATGATATTAAATTAGGAGCAATGAATCCTATTTATCAAAAAGTTATTGACATAAAGTTAGAACTAGAAACTGAATTTTCATTAAATGTAGAAATAAATCAAATCTCAACCGAAGAATGGGAAAAATGGAATTCTGATATTATCTCCTCAAAAGAAGATTTCTCCAATTCTCTTACTAAGAATGCCGATCAAAAATCAATCAATAATGAGGATTATAATAAACCTATTAATGAATCATTAAATTCAGATAAAAATAAAGATACTAATAAGATCAATACAAAAATTGAAAAAGAAAAAAATTCATTAAATTCCTCCCTTTTACAGGAAATGCTTAATGATGAGTTTTCTGATGGTTTGATTTCTAATAAAGATGATAAATTTGATTTGTTTGATGAGGATAATGATTTGGAGGAGGAAGATGAACTAGATATTATTGAAGATACTGAGCTGAAAGATAATGAAGATCCAGTTATTAAAGCAGCAGGCTCAATATTATCAACATGTTCTAGATTAAAAGCGTCAGATATACATGCAGAACCTCTCGAAGATAGAATGCGAATAAGGTATAGGATTGATGGTGTTTTAAAAGAAGTATATTCTTTGCCCAAAGCCAAAGCTAAGGCAATAACAAGTAGGCTTAAAGTTATGAGTAAGCTTGATATCGCTGAAAAAAGATTGCCTCAAGATGGGAGAATAAGATGTCGAATTAATGAAGTTATTTCTGATTTTAGAGTAAGTACTCTTCCAGGAAAATGGGGAGAAAAAATTGTACTAAGAGCTCTTCAATCAGATTCTTCAATGTTGGATTTGGATAAACTTATAACCTCTAAGGATGAATTATCTAAAGTAAGAGAGATGGGTAGTTTCCCTTATGGAATTTTCATAGTTGTTGGACCTACTGGAAGTGGAAAATCAACGACATTATATTCGATTCTTAATGAAAGAAATACTCCAGATGTCAACATTAGTACTGTTGAGGATCCTGTTGAATATACATTAGATGGTATTCATCAAGTTCAAGTAATTAGAGAAAAAGGTCTTGATTTTGCACTTGCTCTTAGATCTTTAATGAGACAAGATCCTGATATAATTCTTGTAGGTGAAACTAGAGATAAAGAAACAGCCCAAACTGCTATGGAAGCAGCATTAACAGGTCATATGGTTTTCACAACTCTGCATGCGAATGATACCGCTACAGCAATAACTCGTCTTAATGAAATGGGAATCCCCCCATATTTGGTTGGATCCTCTGTAGTGGGTGTTATGGCTCAAAGATTAATAAGGAAGATTTGCCACAAATGTTGCACTACCAGAAATGTTGATCCTCAGAAAGATAAATTAGCTCACGAACATGGTATTCAAGTTCTAAAAAAAGCAAATGTATTAGACCTATCAAATAACGCTAGTAAAGATTTATGTCCAATATGTAATGGTACTGGCTATAAAGGTAGATTAGGATTGTTTGAAGTGATGAAAGTTAATGACTCAATTAGAGAATTAATAATGAAATCAAGTACCGCAGACATTATAAGAAATTGTGCTTTAAACAATGGAGTAAAAAGTTTGCTTGATTATGGTTTAGATTTAGTAAAAGATGGTTTGACAACTATTGAAGAAGTTGAAAGAGTTTGTTTACTAAATGATTAAATAAATGTCTCAACTAGATTTAACTATTACTAATTTGATGTCAGATTTAGTAAAGAGGAACGGATCTGATTTACACCTTACAGGAGATTCCATCCCTTTTTTCAGAATTCAGGGGTCAATCCTGCCAGCAAGTGAAAATATATTTAAAGAAGATCATTTGATTTCTGATTTAAAAGAAATTTTGGGGGAAGATAAAATTAGGTCTTTTTATAATGAAAAGGAACTTGACTGTAGTTACGGACTTGAAGGTATAGCAAGATTTAGATTAAATATTTTCTTTGATCGTGGAAAGATATCCTGTGTAATGAGAGCCTTAAGTACTAAAATTCCAAGTTTTTCCCAAATAGGTTTACCTGATAGTGTTCAGCAATTATTACAACGTCCAAGAGGTTTAATATTGGTGACTGGTCCCACTGGTTCAGGTAAGACTACTACCCTAGCAAGCTCAATAGACTGGATAAATTCTAATAATGCTCATCATATTTTAACAATTGAAGATCCAATAGAATTCGTTTTTGAAAATAAGAATTGCCTTGTTAGACAACGGGAAGTTGGAGAAGATACCATTTCATTCTCAAAAGCCCTTAGGTCAGCTCTCAGAGAAGATCCTGACATCATTCTAGTAGGTGAAATGAGAGACCTTGAAACAATTAGTCTTGCTATAACAGCTGCAGAAACAGGTCATTTGGTAATGGGCACATTACATACTTCTTCTGCATCTCAAACTATCGACAGAATCATAGATGTCTTCCCAACATCTCAACAGCAACAAATTAGAGTCCAGCTATCTGGTTCACTAATAGGTGTTATTTCACAAACTTTATGTAAAACAAAAGAGAATAAAAGAACATTGGCTGCCGAGATTTTAGTAAATAATAATGCTATTGCTAATCTAATTAGAGAGGCTAAATCTTCTCAGGTATATTCTCAATTACAAGTTGGGGCAAAATATGGTATGCAAACTCTTGAACAGGCGTTATCTAGAAATGTTATAAGTGGTGCAATCACAAAGGAAGAAGCTTTTTATAAATGTAATAGACCTAACGTACTTCAAGGTCTTTTGGATAATGAAGAGAATAACGAAAATTAATTGATAATATGGAATATGGTTTTGTCAGAGACTCAGAATTAAGGGAGAGATTAGAAAAGGCAAGAAAAGAAGGAATTAATAAATTTGAAAATAACAATATTTCGGTTAATAATCAAATTGGTAAATTAAGTGAAACTAGGAATTCATTAAAAAAGAAAAAACCTATCCCTAATAAAAAATTTGAAAATTTAAAGTCAAAGAAAAAAAGATATAAAAAAAGAAGGCTTAAGCCCCCATCGACAAAAACCTTAGCTGTTTCTACTAAACAATTATCTTCTATGATAAGGACAGGACTTCCACTTTTGGAAGCATTAAATATATTATCTGAAAGTAGTGATAATAAGACTCTAAAGGCTGTATTTAAAGAGGCATCAATTGGTATTAGTAGAGGAACCACCTTTAAAGAAATATTAGAAAAACATCCGGAAATTTTTGATGAAATGTATTTAGCATTGGTATCTGCTGGAGAAACAGCAGGTCTTCTCCCAGAGGTCTTAGATAGAGAAGCAAAATTGTTAGAAAGTCTCTCTAAAATAAAAGGCCAAATTCAGAGTGCATTAACTTATCCAATAGCTATCTTTATTCTTACAGTAATTGTAATTATCATAATGCTCGTTTTTGTTATTCCAGTTTTTGTAGATATGTATTCATCTTCAGGGGCGGATTTGCCTGCCCTCACTCTGTTTCTTGTAAATGCATCAAATGCAATAAAAAATCCACTTTTCCTCTTAAAAGCTCTACCTCTTTTAGCAATAGGATTTGTTTTTGTAAGGAAACAAATTAAAACCAATAGATTTATCAATTGGAGGGATCAAATGTTACTCAAATTGCCAATTACTAAGGAACTAGTAACAAAATCTTGTTTAGCAAATTTCTCAAGAACACTTAGTTCATTAAATTCTGCAGGAGTCCCTATCCTAGAGTCACTTATGATTTCGAAAAGAACCCTTGGGAACAGAGTATTCCAAAGAATTGTGGATAAAATGAATACTGAGATCCAGGCTGGTCAACCTATCTATAAAGTTTTAGCTTCAGAAGTTAAAGTTATCCCTATAATGTTTACTTCAATGTTTAGGATTGGAGAAGAAACAGGCGAATTAAGTGAAATGGTTGATAAACTCGCAGACTTTTATGAAGATGAGGTTTCAACAAGTGTTAAATCTTTGACCTCTATATTAGAGCCTTTAATGATAGTATTCGTAGCTATTGTAGTGGCTTTTATCTTAGTGGCAATGTATTTACCTATGTTTAATATGATGAGCACTGTTGGGTAACAACTTAATAAATTTATAAATGTATTTATATTATGAAAAGTATTACTTAGTTAATTTTTTTACTATTGAGTTGAAAAATCTATTTAATGCTTTCTCATCAATATCTTGATTCATAAAATGAGAGATAAGATCATCTTTTAATTTTTGAAGTTTATCTTCAATATTTTCTCCATCTAAAGGAACTGATCTTAAAACTCCATCGGAACCTCTATATTGAGTATTAGCTTCCCATAGAATTATAACTGCCTGTCTCCCAGGGGTTAATTTATGAATACCTCTGATAGGATTTTCCATACATGCTTTTTTAAATATTCTCCAAAAAGGGAATGCATTTAAATCTTTATCGGCGTTATCTATATGTTTTAAAAACGTATCTTCGTCCATAATTTATTTAACTAAAAAAAATTTAACATAAATTTTTTGAAAGTTCTTTACTTTATTAGTAATAAAAAATAACTATTACATTAATTTATAAAACTAATCTATCAATTTCAACTATTTAAAAAGTGATAAATAAATAAGTGAGCTTTTGACCATGTATCTACATCATCTGAAAAAGGAATAAATCTTATTTTCTTATCTTCTATGAATTCCAAAAGCATGGAGTATTTCTTTTTACCTTTGATAGATTTAACATCTTTCAATGATCCCATAATTACTTTTAATTTATTTGAAAGGTATTTCTTGAATTCATATATAATTTCGTCTTCCATCCCCTCACAATTTAATCTAAGGAGAACTTTTGAGTTTTCATGTAGGTATGTGGTATTTAAAATTTCTAAAAATTGATAAATATTCAAGGATAAAACGTTCCTGAAATTATCCTCATCAACATTACCCTTTGAACTGAATATTGAGTTTCCAGCTGACTTTGGATCGTTATTGGCAAAGAATAGCTTTGTAGTCCTTGAATTACCCTCATCAATACTCTTAATAGCTACTGGTAAGACCATGGAGGATAATTCATATGGAGGCTCATCAAAATGTAAAAAATTAGGTTCTACAAGAATGAGGGTTATTCTTTTAGAAACTTTTTTGAGTCTCAAATGATTTATTACTAAGTCTTTAAAGTAACTAATCTTAAAAGATTTTTTTTTATAGATATTCTTGATTACCTTTTTAATCAGTTTAAAAAAAAAGAATTTTGAATTTGTAAAACTCTTTATTTCTCCACATGAATGTGTCCCTATATCTATCAATATAAAATCGCCATTTTGAGAAAAATTTCTAATGCTCTTTTTATCCAAAATTAACATTTTGTTGAAATAAACCAAATAAATTATTGCCAACTATGGCAGCAATAATTAAAACAAAGGCCACTATTGCAAAGAGAGCACTTACATCTTTTATATCATAAGGTCCTTTAAATAGTGGTTTTTGCTCTTTCATAATTTCCCTCTTAAGATTCCATCGTGAACCATCCTATATCATTAATCGATACAAGTATGGATTTTTGTTCGCCTGACTTGATTTGTTGGCCATCTTGTAAGATCACTATTTAAAAATGGAAATTTATGAAATTAAAAGTACCTTGTCAATACTAAAATAATTCTTTAAATGATGCCTAGGAATTGAAAAGTTTTAACTATAAATTACTTAAGAATAGTATTAGTCAATACTAGGAAGAGTAATGCATTTTTATAAAAATTTTAGATTTAAAATTTTAATTAATAGTATTAATTTATTAAATATTCAAAAAAAAAGACCACTTAATGTGGTCTTTTTTCATGTTGTGACGAACTAACTTGTGTAGGCTTTTCCTCTATATGTTAATTCATTATGCTGCTTCTTAGCTGCTTCTTTGTTTTGGACGTACTTTTGTCCTCTGTAAATTAGAGTCATTTTTTAAGCTCAGGTTTCGCTTAAGTCCCCGTTCCATGGCTTAAGTCGATTTGCGGCTTGCTAAACGCAAGTTGAACGTTTTGGTAGCGGTTGCTACAAATTTATAATAACATTCAAGAAAATTATTTGTCTAGCTGTTTAATAAATAAACTTAATAAATTAATGATAGATTAGATTGCTGCTAAAAATATTTATATTTATCTTTGCCTTAGTTTCTTACAGGTTACATTTTGTTCGTTTTTGAGAAGTATTTTTTATTTAATGAACTTTTAAATGTAAAATTCTTAAGATTATAAAATTTGTTTTATGTTTTCTAGAAGCAAAAATTCTACAGTAAAAAAATCTGCAATAGTTGAAGGGACTCCATTATTCGCTCAATTACTACCATTCGCTAACAGAATGAATGATAAGGTTCAATTGGTAAATGCTTTAGCTTTTACTTTTATTATGGGGTTCTCAATTTTTGGAATTGCTCTTTGGAAACTTTCATCACTGACTTAATAATTTAATTTTTGCAAAGTATCAATTTTTGATTCCTTGTTTTTAATCATTGTTACTAACCATTTAGAGGCAAGTCCCCTAGATATTGATCTATTTTTTAGAAATCTACATATATATATGTGTAGATTTTTTTCATTTTTGGAGTTAAATTTTTCTTCAAATTCTAATATCTCTTCTTCTGAAGTTCTTTTTCTCAGCTCATCCACTAAAGCATGACTAGAGGAATCATTAAATAAGTTCCCAATATTTAAGCTTAATGTCATAAATAATTTATGTCCCTATTTAAGAGGTAGCCATAAATTAAATTTTTAAAAACTAATTTATATTTTTTATTTACAAATAATTTAGAAATTAATCCTTCGGTTTTGCCAAAGGAAGCAGACACTTATCTGAATCACAACCTGCTGGACCCGCTTCAGATAGTTCTCCAACATCATATTTATTGAGCGCGTCAAAGAAATCGTTATTAACCTTCCTCTCTATTACTTTATTTTGCAATGACATATATTCTTCTTTACTTATTGGTTCAAAGGGCAATCTCGGGAAAGTTGCGTTTGCACTAAATCTAGCGAGTAACGCCGCAGAAATATATCCTTCATTATTTTCTATTGCATTGTGTATGGCCTTCGCTAAATCCTCGATTTCATTTTCTCTAAATTCTACTGTTGCAGAGGTATTATGCTCTGTGTAAAATTTCTGCACTTGCATATAAAAATCAAATTGAGCTAATGCTGAGAAATTATTGATGTCTATTTTGTCTGCACCCTCTATATTAGCCCAGCTGACTTCTGTAGGGATTTCAACTAACCATTCTGTACATCTTGGATCAAATGGATTATCAAGTAAGCGGCCATTTTCATCCTTATCAGATTGAGATGGAACAACTGAGTAACCATAGTCCATGCAAGCTAATGCAATTGGATCATTTTTCCTGAAAGTTATTCTCCTTATGAATCTTTGAGCCTTTGGCGGATGCCATCCTGGAGCTGCTCCAGTTAGAAGACTTTTAGTCCCAGCTGGCTGAACAGTTGTACATCGATTTGGTCTTCTTAGATTATGTTTATCACAATATTCCCAGACAGTTTCTTTTACTATTTTTCTCCAGGAATCTAGGAATTTAGCTTCTTTCTCCTTGAAAGCCATTCCTTCTTTGGTATTTGGCCTTCCTGCTTCCCACCATTTCAACCATGGTGTACCAAAGGCATGAACACAAAAATCAAATAATCCAGTGAAACTTACTCCTACAATAGGGTCATATTCTCTACTTTTTCTATAACGCTCAACTTCAAATTCATGATTAAGTAAGCATGCTACAGAAAGAGCAGCTGCTTTAAAAGCTTTTTTTTGCTCTTCAAAATTTCCTGGATCAATCTGATTTAGATGAACTTCAGCCAAATTGCAGTGGAAATCATTTCCCAAGATTTCCCCACAAGGGTTAAGTCCATATCGGCTCATTCTGTGGTCTAACTCTTCTTCAGAAAATGGACCATAACTACTATTTATCCAATTTCTCGCTTCATCCTTACCTTGTTCTGAGTAGATTTCAATAAATTCCTTTCTCAATTCATCATCATTGAGAATATCTGCATTTGACCTTGCGATTGCTTCTGGAGCAAATTGAATAGCTCCCTCACCTGAATGGAATTGTTTCGTTACAGCTTCTAAAACAGTTTGGTAAGTGGGTTTTGTATGGTAAACCCTAGTATGATTAGCCATTCTTAGGGCATCTTTTTCGGGATCTATTCTCCAATTACCATTCTCATCTTGACTCCATAAATTTTCTTTTGCCGATGCTGCTTCCTTATCATCTGAAGCAAATTGTCTCATTCCAGCACTTCTTCTTATATTCCCAGCAACTATAGTTACTGCAGCTTCATCAATTAATAAACAACACTCTACTGTACTTAGTTTCCTACCAATTGCTTTTCCAAGAAGAGATGCAACCCGAGCATAGAGATCTTTCAATTTGATAGGATTTGCCATGCCACCAAAACCTTTTAATGATTCTCCAGCAGGCCTAATATCTTCCAAATTAATATAAACATCAATTTCTCTTTCAAGACTCTCGTCACTTGATGCCTCAAGAAGATATTTATAGCTATCAACCCAGCCTCTTCTGCTATCTCCAACTTTGATATGAAGATCTTTACCTTTGATTTCTAATGATGACTTTTCCTCTCTTTGATCTTTAGGAGTTATTCCAACTTCACTAACTGATTTAATATTTATTTTGTTTATTACCGTAGGTAGATTATTTATAAAATGAGGCTCAATTATTGCACCTGTTCCACATCCCATCATTGCTAAGTCCATCATCAAAGCAAAGGCTTCCCAGTCAATTAAGTTTGTTGAAGTACAGTTGTATGCCCCAGAGAAATTTTGGTTTTTATTAATCCAAGGAGTTCCTCCAATCCATAACCATCTTCCTGAAGGTTGGGCTTTTTGGTTGCTTTGCATCTCTCTCATTAGGATCAATTCTTCATCAGAAAGTTTTCCTAATTCTTTCAAGCCCGATAAATTTCTGTCACCCACCTCATTCCAGTTCTCCCTTTTGCCAGAGGTAGTTTTCCTACTGTAAGATCTGAAAAAAACTGGATAAGCAGCTGGCGCAGTCTTTGGAAAATCATCTTTTTTAAGATTATTGGAATAGCTCTCTGAAGAAGCTTTATTTGGTGCAACAGTCACGATAAAAAAAACGTATGTAAATAACCCGTACTGGAAGAATAACTCTACCTGTGGCGTCTGCAACCATTCTTACCACTATTTAACGGTTTGTGTAGAATTATGTTTAATATGAAATCTTTGTTTCAAGAAAGGACATGGAAAGAGTCCCAGAACCCGAGTTAATGGAAGAAAAAGAACAGGTCATTTCTTATGACGAAGCTGATTTTTCAAAAGGTGAAGTTAATCTAATTAATCAAATAAATTATTATCTCTTGAGAAAAAATATTTCTTTAGGTGAAAAAGATCTAATAGTTGATTTAGGATGCGGCCCAGGAAATATTTCTGAGAAGTTAGCAATAAAATGGCCTAATACTGAAGTAGTTGGAATAGATGGTTCTAAAGAGATGATTTTGAGAGCAGAATATAATAAAAATATTTCTACTTATCAGAAAAAATTAAAGAATTTAAGCTATATCTGTTCTGACATCAAAGACATTAAATCAAATAATTTTTTACTTAAAAAAAGAATTAGTTTGCTTGTAAGTAACAGTTTGATCCATCACATTACCAATCTTGAAGATTTCTTTAACACCATAAGAAGTTTGTCTAGTAATATCACTGTAAATTTTCATAAGGACTTAAAAAGGCCATTAGATGAGAAGTCTGCTCTAGAACTAAAAGCACAATGTTCAACTAAATATAATAAAATTTTAACTAATGATTATTATGCATCTTTAAAAGCTTCTTATACTTTTAAAGAGTTAAAAACTTTCACTTTAGAGAATGATCTATCCTCCTTAGATGTGTTTGAAGACAGTGATGAATATTTAATAGTTTATGGTAATGTTTAAAAACTAAGATTAAGATCATTATATTAGTCAAATGAGCTTAGGTACTAAAATTATAAATAATAAAGATATACAGGATGCGGTAAATAAAAGAAGAAATTTTGCCATTATTTCACATCCAGATGCGGGGAAAACGACTCTTACTGAAAAGCTGCTTTTATATGGAGGTGCCATACAACAAGCAGGAGCAGTAAAGGCTAGAGGAAATCAGAGAAAAGCTACGTCAGACTGGATGGAACTGGAGAAACAAAGAGGTATCTCAATTACATCTACAGTATTGCAATTTCAATATGATAGATCAGTAATAAATCTATTAGATACACCAGGACACCAAGATTTCTCTGAGGATACTTATAGAACTTTAGCTGCTGCTGATAATGCAGTTATGTTGGAAGATGCTGCTAAAGGCCTAGAACCTCAAACTAGAAAATTGTTTGAAGTTTGTAAGATGCGAAAAATACCAATATTTACTTTCATAAATAAAATGGACAGACCAGGAAGAGAGCCATTCTCTTTACTTGATGAAATCGAATCAGAACTTGGATTAAATACTTTACCTATTAACTGGCCAATTGGTAGTGGCGAGGAATTTAGAGGCGTTATTGATAGATTTTCGAGAGAGGTGATTTTATTTGATAAAGCCGTAAGAGGGAAACAATCGAATGAGAAAAGATTAAGTCTTGAAGATAAAGAGCTATCAAAATATGTAGAGAGAGATTTACTTGAAAACTCACTTGAAGAATTGGAGGTTCTTGATGAGGCAGGATCGAAATTTGAAAAAGAAAATGTTTTTAATGGTTCCTTAACCCCAGTTTTCTTTGGATCTGCCATGACTAATTTTGGTGTAAGACCATTTTTAGATAGTTTTTTAAAAATGGCTCAAAAACCAACCTCAAGAAATAGTAATAAAGGGGGTATTGAACCTGCAAGCAATGAATTTAGTGGGTTTGTTTTTAAGCTTCAAGCAAACATGGATCCAAAGCACAGAGATAGGGTCGCTTTTATAAGAGTTTGTAGTGGAAAATTTGAAAAGGATATGTCAGTTAAACATTCTAGGACTGGAAAAACAATTAGATTATCAAGACCACAAAAAATATTTGGGCAAGATAGAGAAGTTGTTGATGACGCCTATCCTGGAGATGTAATTGGCTTGAATAATCCTGGGATGTTTTCTATTGGAGATACTCTTTATACTGGATCTCATTTAGAGTATGAGGGTATACCATCCTTTAGTCCTGAAATATTCAGCTGGCTAAGGAATCCAAATCCCTCAGCATTTAAAAACTTTAGAAAGGGTGTGAATGAACTTCGTGAAGAAGGCGCTGTTCAAATTCTTTATGACTTTGATGAGAGCAAAAGAGACCCTATACTTGCAGCTGTAGGTCAATTACAGTTGGAAGTGGTAATTCACAGGTTAAAAAGTGAATATGGTGTAGATGCAAATCTTGAATCAATGCCATATCAACTGGCTAGATGGGTTTCCGATGGATGGTCAGTTATTGAAAAACTTGGCAGAGTCTTTAATTGTAAAATTGTTAAAGATTGTTGGAATAGGCCAGTTATTCTTTTTAAAAATGAGTGGAATCTAAATCAATTTGTTGAAGATAATAATAACTTGAATTTAAACAAAGTTGCTCCAGTTGTTAGTGGAGTCCAACCAATTGTTTTGTAAAGTCTTAATGGATTATAAAATTGGTTAATCTGTTATTATTGGTAAAAAATTTTGGATTCAAACAGTAGTAAAAACAATAATAAAAAATCACCTTATGAAATTTTAGGTGTAAAAGAAGGTGCTGCTTTTGAGGATATTCAGAAAGCTAGAGATATTAAAGTTAAAGAGGCTGGGGAAGATTTAATTTTAAAAGCAAAAATAGAATCCTCCTTTGATCAATTACTTATGGGGAGTTTGAAAGCCAGACAATCAGGAAACATAAGTTATGAAGCTGTTAGTGCTTCAAAAAAAGAGAAACAAATTAATCAATTTACAAATAATAATTTCCCAATGCTTTCTAAGATGAAAAATTTAAATAATAATTCTAAGAATGCAAGTCAATATAGTCTTCCAAAAATAACACCCCCTTCATTTGATAACCTTCCAATAAAAATATCTGTTGGAATATTATTTTTAATTTTGTTATTTATCAGTCCAGATTCGAATAATAGACTTTTGCTCTCTATCTCAACGTTAATACTTACCTATACTCAAATTAAATCAGGGAAAAGATTTATAGCTTCTCTAGGATGGAGTGTTACCTTTCTATCAATAGGATTGATATTCGGTGGATTACTTGAAACTAATTCTTTCATTCAGGAAATATCTAATGATTCTTTATCAATTCAAAAAATTCAAAGTATTCCAGCCATGGTTATTTTATGGCTCGGCGTAGTTTTCTTATGATTGATTTTCTACCATCGATTTAATTTCTTCATAATTTATAAGATATTTATTCTTACAAAATTCACAAACCAATTCTGCTTTGCCATCTTTTTTTAGGATGTCTTCCAACTCGCTTTTATCAAGCATTTTCATTGCATTTAAACTTCTTTGTTTTGAACATTTGCATTTAAAGCTAACTTCTTGAGAACGAGCTTTTTCAGATATTGATTTATCGTCAATATCAGGGAATATATCTCTTATTAATGAAAGAAGGTTATCTTTTGACTGAAATAGTTCTTCACTAAAAGAATTAATTTCTTTACATCTTTCTTCAAGTAGAGATACTAGTAAAGGGTCAGTTTCTTTTTTTGGTAAAACTTGAGCTAATAACCCTCCACTACAAATAACACTTTTATTTTGAATTTTTTCTCCTATAAATACAGCAGAAGGAGTTTGTTCTGAATGATACAAATATGAAGCTAAGTCTTCAGCAATATTTCCATTTACTAATTCAACAGTACTTGTGAATGGTTCCCCAAATCCACTATCTCTAATAACATTTAAATACCCTGTGCCTAATGCTTTTGAAAAATCAAAAGAATATTTATTATTTATTTTGACTAGATCTAATTCTAAATCAGGATTCCCTACATAACCTCTAACTTCCCCGTCCCTACCTGCATCAACTAACAATCCCTTTAAAGGACCATCAGATCTAATTCTTAAGGTAACTCTACCATGCATTATCTTCATCGAACTTGCCAAAAGTAGTGAAGCACTAAATGCTCTTCCTAAGATACAGGTGGTTAAATAAGAAAGATCGTGTCTTTTTTTAGCTTCTAAAGAAGATTCTGTTGTTAAGACTGCAACTAATCTTATTCCTCCATTTGCTGCAGTAGCTCGAACTATTCTATCCTTCATTACTTTCTTTCATAAGATCTTTGATTTTCCCTTTTTCCAGAATTAACATCCTAGACGTAATGCCCTGAAATAAGGCAGGTTCATGAGTAACAATAATAATTGTATTTTTATTTTTTAGATCAATAATTAAATTATTCACATCTTTTCTCATTGAATAGTCTAGTCCGGCAGTTGGTTCATCAAGTAAAAGAATTGAGGGGTTTCTAAGTAGCTGAACTGCAACAGCTAACCTTCTTTGTTGTCCTCCACTTAGTTGTTCTGGTGGTTGGGTCAAGTTAATTTTTTTCAAGCCAACCTTATTTAAAACTATTTCTATATTTTTCTCTCTTAAAGATTTATGACCTATTTTTAATTCTTTCCCAATGGTTGTGCCTATAAAGTATCTTTCAGGAAATTGGAATACTACTCCACAAAACCATCTTCTTTGTCTAGAAGATAATATTTTATTCTTCCAAGTAATTTTTCCTTTTTGTGGATTTGTTAATCCGCTTATTATTTCTAATAGTGTTGTTTTCCCTGAACCACTATTACCACAAATTAAAATGATTTCATTTTCATGAACTTTTAAATTTAGATTGTCTATTATTTTTTTTTCAGAAGTTTGAGGTTGATAAGATATTCCTTTTAAATTAAGCATTATTAATTAAGTTATCGGTGCGAATTTTAATCTTGTAATAACTTACTTATAATAGCTATAGATCTAAAAAGCTATTAGTCAATATGAATATTATTTTTAGAGAAGTTGATCCTTTTAATTGTTGGATATGGATAAGGTTTTCAGAATCACCAACTCAAGATGAAAAAAATTATTTAGATGGTGTTTTTGATAGTTGGTACGTTTTAGGAAGATTAGGCGGATTTAATTCTGAAAATTTGCAAACTCATGAAGAGGGTTCGGATTTAAGTTGGATGTCCTACGATAATGACCAAAAAAACGCATCTCTTCCAGCATTAATGCATAATTTAGGAATTATGGAATATCAAAACCTGTGGGGAAGATGTTGGGTCGATTTTGGAACTTCAGACTCCATTTCAATAGATATATTAATTAATTCTTTGAATGAGATATCAAATAATTATGTAAAAATTGAAGAGTTAATTATTGGGGGTGAAAATAATGATTGGTCAGTTGAAGAACATGAAGATTTAGTTTTCAAAGATTAAGTGTTTTAGATGGAAGACTTAACAAGATTAATTATTTCCCATGAAAGAATTGAAAATATTAAGAACAATAATTTAGAACTTTCTAAAGAAGAGGCTCATTATTTAAATAAAGTAATGAGGATAAAAAATGGTAAAAAAATATTTATAGCTAACGGAGAGGGTTCATTATGGAAAGCTATAAAAGTTAAAAATGATTGCTTAGAAATAATTAAATCAAAAAAACCTTACTTATTTCAAGAACAAGAAATTCACTTATTAGGAATAGCTGTTGTTATACCAAAAAGTGGTTTTGAGGATATTTTAAAAATGTGTACTGAAATAGGAATTGATTATATACAGCCATTATTTTCAGAAAGACAGGTAAACAAAAATTTAAATTTTTCTAGAAAACTTTTGAGATGGAATTTAATTATCAATGAAGCTGTTGAGCAAAGTGAGAGATTATGGAAACCATCTATTTTAAATGGAATGGATATTATTGAATGGCTAAAAAGTAGAGATAATCAAGAAAGAGTTTCAATTTCGATAACTAGAGAAGAAACACTATATGACTTAAATCAATGGTTAAGAAAACAACAAGAATTTGGAAATAAAAAAGGAGGTATTTTTTGGAATGTAATTGGTCCTGAAGGAGGTTGGTCCGCTAAAGAAATTGATTTTTTTAAAAAAAATAATATTACCTTTGTTAAGCTTTCCGACACTATCTTAAGAACTTCAACGGCTAGTATTAACGCATCAACAATTCTAAATCAGTGGAGAATTGATTTCAAATTAAAGAATTAGATAAAAATGGATTTAATTAGAAATCAATTTTTTATAGGTTTTTGCATTAATTTTATTTTGATTTATATATTTTGCAGGATTCCTTTGATGACGAAAAGTGGTTGGGTAAGTGCAGGCATATTAGGCACAATTTTGTGGGGATGTTTGTCTTGGCAGGGATGGATGTCAGTTGTAATTTATTTATTATTTGGATCCCTCGTTACCAAAATAGGTTTTAAATTTAAAAAAGCACAAGGAATTGCTGAAAAAAGAGGCGGGAGAAGAGGTCCTGAGAATGTATGGGGCTCAGCAGCTACAGGATTATTTCTTGCCATTATGACCAAATTTAATGCTGCCAATGTAGTGATGTTTAAAGTAGGTTTTGCTGCAAGTTTTGCTGCAAAGTTGGCGGATACTTTTGGTAGCGAAATTGGAAAAAGATTTGGTAAAGACACATACTTAATTACTTCACTTAAAAAGGTGGATAGGGGAACTGAGGGCGGAATAAGTATAGAAGGAACATTAGCTAGTGTTTTGGGATCAATATTTATGGCTTTTATAATGCTTCGCCTATCAATTATTTCTACAAAAGATCATTTTATAGTTGTTGTAGTTTCTGGATTCTTGGCAACACTTTCTGAAAGTATTATTGGTGCTAAATTTCAAAACAAATATAAATTAAGTAATGAATTGGTAAATGCTATTCAGACAAGTATTGCTTCTGTTTTTGCTATCTTTGCTCTTATTTTATATTCATATTTTTTAAATTAATAATATTTGGAAAGACCTAAGATTCTTTCCATTTTGTAAGAATTTCCCAGCTTTTAAGTCTTTGGAAAAGCCAGAAATGACCTTCGGAATTTAGATGAATTCCATCATGCGTAATCCAATTTTTACTCCTTTTATCAGAGTACATTTCTCTAAAAGTAGGAAGAAATGGGACATTCTGATTGAGGCATACTTCTTCCATTCTCCTTTCATAAGAATTACAAAAATCATTTGAGTACCATAGACATCCTGCGAACGGCATTTTGCTTTCGTCAACTGGTGTCAAACCAATAACAAATAGATTTGTTTGAGAGTTCATTTCATTAATTAGCCTCTCTAATCCATATTCAAATCCATCTATATCTAATTGATGTCTTCCATTTATCTGACCAATTGCTGCAGTGTCGTTAAGACCTACATTTAGTAGGATTGCTTTAGGTTTATTTCTTCTCGTTTCTCCTCTAGATGACCATTCTTTTTCCCATCTAGATGAAACTTTTTCTATCCCATCTCCCCTAACGCCAAGTTGATAAATAACTGGTCCATTTTGGTTATTACCCCAATCTTTTCTAAGCCTCTCACACCATCCACCACCCTCATTATCTCCCCATCCATAAACTGAGCTATCTCCAATTACAACAAGCTGTTTTGGTAAGCTAATCACTATAACCGAGGAAAAAAATAATTACTTGATTTAACTTTTTATTCTTACAAATCAAGTTAAACTATTTTTGATTTTACCATTTATTAATTCGCCAACTATTGCGATGGAGCTATAAGCTATCAAAACTATGGTGACTTCTTGCCATGCGAAGGAACTTAGTGATTCTTGCAATTGCCACCCTAGACCAATACTTCCAATAACCCCAACAATTGCAGTTTCTCTAATAATGATGTCAGATCTATAAGCGCAATATGCTAAGTAACTTTTTGCTTGTTGAGAAAATAAACCTAAAAGCCAACTAGTCTTTTTTGAGATTCCTAGAGATTTCATTGCAATATAATTTCTCTTGTCTTGGCTATCTAGATTTGTAAAAAGTAATTTGCTAGTAATACCAGCATTGTGGAGACCTAATGTTAAAGCTGCTAAAGATAAAGAAGGATTATTGAAAGTTAATAGAGTAAGAAGTATTACAGGTGTAGGTATTAAACGTAATAAAAATGCAAAAATTTTTATAAAAATTTTAGAACTATTGTTGTTAAAAATTCCTATTACTAATGGAGGTAAACTAATTGCGATTCCTGTTGAAAAAAGACTTAAAATTATTGTTTCTAATATAAGTTTTAAGAAATCAAATAATCCTAAATCTGAGCTTGATTTAAATAGAGAACTAACGGAATTAAAATTTTCAAAATTATTATTAAAAATAAAATAAAGAAAATATGAAAAAGAAAATAAAATTGTTATGAAAAAAACTGCAATAAAAAAAATAGATAGGATTTTATTTGTAGTATTAAATTTTGTTTTTTTGAATATTAATCCAGAAATAATTATCAAAATTGCTAAGGACCATAAATAAGTCCATAACTCTCTAAAATTCAAAGTTTGGAAAGATAAAAAAATACTGGTACCTATTCCTCCAATCCCAAAAAGTCCTAAAATCACAGTACTTCTTATTGAACACTCTAATCGATATAAACCAAAGTTTTTAAATGTATTTATTATTGGATTCCATATTAAAGTTAGTAAAGAAGAAAATTTAGGTGCATTTATTTGATTTATAGATTCAAAACTTTTGTAGTCAATAGTTTCTATTTGTTCAGCAAAAACTTTTGAATTTACAGCAATATAAGGTATACATATAGCTATTATTCCTATCGAAAAATTTATTCCATATATTTGCATTAATATTATTCCCCAAACCACTTCGTGTATAGATCTAATTATTGTTAGAAAAAACCTTATTAATCGGTAGAAAAAATTTGGAATATTAAAGATTTTATAAAAAATATTTGAGGAAATTATTCCAAAAATTGCTCCAAAAATAATACTTACTAACCAACTAAAAAAACCAATTAAAATAGTTTCATTTAATCGCTTAATTACGGTAATAATAATTTCATTATCGATTTTGGGATTAAATGCAGAAATTAAGAATTCTTGGAATAATTTAAATCCTCCAAAATGAATATTGTTTATTAATTGATACCCTAGAGGTATGCATACCAAAATTGGAAGAAAAGATAATGAGGTATAGTTTAATTTTAATTTTTTCAATTAATTAATATATTTTCTCTACATGAATCTTTTTTAAGTTATTTCTTTTGATATTGAAAAAAATTTTACCATCCCTTATTCCAATAACTTTATCGAAATCGTTCAGCAAATCTAATCGATGTAATGCAACTAATACCGTCTTTGGGGATTTTTTTGTATCATTTTTATTGACACTTTCTAGCATTAGGTTTTTAATTGTTGTTATCAATTTGGGATCTAGATTATTAAAAGGCTCATCTGCAAGTAATATATTTGATTCTTGAATTAATGATCTAGCTATAGCCACCCTTTGTTTTTGCCCCCCAGATAGTTTTCTGATTTTTTTGTCGTAAATAGAGTTATGAAGTCTACATAATTTCATATATTTATGCGCCTTCTTAAAAGAACTTATATTTAGTAAATTTTTAAAAGCGAAATAAAAATTGTTTTCCGCTAGTAGTCCACAATTAACATTTTGTTCTGCAGAGAGATCTTCTATTAATCTTAAATCTTGCCATATTGTTGTTATTTTACTTTTCTGCTTTCTATCTAATTCCTCGAAACTTTCGTTGAATAATTTAACCTCACCTTGAGTTGGCTTTATAGTGCCATTAAGTACTGATATAAGAGTAGTTTTTCC
Source organism: Prochlorococcus marinus XMU1404 (assembly GCF_017696175.1). NCBI lineage: Bacteria > Bacillati > Cyanobacteriota > Cyanophyceae > Synechococcales > Prochlorococcaceae > Prochlorococcus > Prochlorococcus marinus. The sequence continues at coordinate 43,543 of NZ_JAAORE010000002.1, forward strand.
TGAACCGCTTTTACCTAAAAGTGCAATTTTTTCCCCAGAATTTATTTTTAGATTTATTTTATTTAGGATCAGATCATTTTTGTATTTATAAGATATGTTTTTTAATTCTAATACAGTATTATTCATCTAATTTTATTTAATTTCCTCCCGATTTCCTCTATATTTTTATATTGTTTTGATTCTGCCTTTATAAATCTTTTTGCATTGAACATATCTAATATCTGTTTATGTGATTTTTGCTTTATATCTAAATCTAAAATTACTGATTTAAGTTTGTTTGTAAACCCTTCCCCGAATCGATTGTCAAGATCCCCTTGAGCAATCCAATGATAGTCAACAAATTCTGGGGTGATCCAGAATAATTCTGAATTACTTGCCCTTTTGGGATTATTTTTAAGAGTGTTTCTCCATACTTGTTTATTTAAAGCTCCAGCATCAAACGCCCCACTATTGACTAAAGCTATAGTGGCATCATGACTCCCACTAAAACCTGCTTTTTTGCCTTTAAAGTTTTTGATTTCTACTCCTGCTTGATTTAAAAAATATTCTGGCATTAATCTTCCAGAAGTTGAGTTTTCAGAGCCAAAAGTAAATCTTAAATTCTTTAGTTTTTTAAGTCCTTTAATGTTTGAAATTGAGTTAAGTTCTAAATTTTTGTTTACTATAAAAACACTTTTAAATTCCTTATCGATATCTCTTTGAGCTATGACAATTGAATTAGGTGTTTGTAATCTTGCTTGAACTCCTGATAAACCGCCAAACCAAACTAAATCTAAATCTTTAGTTCTAAATCCAGTTACTGCTGCAACATAATTAATAACAGGAATGTATTTAACTTCTACAGCAAGTTGTTTGGATAATTCTTTTGAAAATAAATTAAATCTTTTGTCCAAAACATCTTGGTTTTGATCAGGTATTGCTCCAACTTTTAAAACTTTGGGATTTGAAAATACAGGTGATGAAAAAACAGAAAATAATAGAGATGAACTTAGTAGGAAATTCTTTAAGTTAAACATAACTTAGTTAAATTAATAGTATTCAGAGATTGCTTTTTCAATCCTTTGTAGTCCATCTTTTATTTTAATTTCTGAAGCTGCACAAGATATTCTTATACATTGATCAGCTCCAAAAGCTTTTCCAGGTACAACAACTAATCCGTAATCTTGAAGAGCTTTATTGCAGAAATCAACAGAAGTAATTGAGGAGTTGGGTAATTTTGGAAATGCGTAAAATGCTCCGTTAGGTTCTTCAATATAAATCCCATTTATATTATTAAGGCCCTCATAGAGAAGTCTTCTTCTTTGATCATAATAGCTATTTATCATTGAGAAATACTCATTATTAATTTTTAAAGCCTCTAAAGCACCTTTTTGAACAAAGGAGCAAACATTACTTGTACTTTGACTTTGTAATGCTGAGGATGCTTTGATTACATCTTTGGGACCTATTAAATAACCTATCCTCCAGCCAGTCATGGCCCATCCTTTCGCAAACCCATTTATTATAAAAATTCTATCTTTTAAGTCATTTGCTAATGAAGATAAACTGTAGTGTTTAAATTCTTTTTTAAGGATTAGTTCGTAAATCTCATCAGAAAGAATATTGATATTTGGATTTTCTCTAGCTAAATCGGCAATTTGTAATAATTCTTCCTTTGACATAACTCTTCCAGTAGGGTTATTCGGAGAATTGATAATTATAAATTTAGTTTTTGAAGAGATTTTAGACTTCAAATCTTCTATATTTATTTTGAATCCATCTTCTGCAGAAGAATTTGTAAAAATTGGCTTCCCACCCGCCAATCTAACCATCTGGGGATAACTTAACCAATATGGAGAGGGAATAATAACTTCGTCTCCAGTATTTAACAATACTTGGAAAAGATTATATATTGCTTGCTTAGCACCATTTGTGACCATTACATTTTCAAATTCATAATTTAAATCGTTTTGAATTTGAAGTTTATTTGCAATTGCTTTTCGGAGATCTAAATTCCCCGCTGCGGGCCCGTACTTTGTAAATCCATCAAATATAGCTTTACTTGTAGCCTCTATAACTTCTTTTGGGGCATCAAAATCAGGTTCACCTGCACTTAAATTGCAAATATCTACTCCTTCTGCAGATAATTGATTTGCTTTAGCACTTATCTGCAATGTAAGAGAAGGCTCAATTGAAAGTGCCCGATCAGATAAATTAACTTGACTCATTGACTTATGACTTTTCAAATATGACAAATGCATAAATTAAGAATAAATAAAACTATCACACTATGGTTTAATTTAGTTCATTTTCTTAATCTATTTTATTTTCATGTTTTGAGTTCTTAAGATAAAAATATTTAAAGTTTTATTTTCGGTGAAAAGGTTAGTAATTGGGAGAGGAAGTGTATTTGCAGATTTGTTAGTAATTGGTGAGGCACCTGGAGCCCAGGAAGATTTAGAAGGAAAACCTTATGTAGGTAAATCTGGTAAGTTATTAAACGAATTATTAGTACAAGCTGGAATTGATTATAAGAAGGATGTTTATTTTTGTAATGTAATTAAATGTCGTCCACCAAATAATAGAAAACCCACGGCTAGAGAAATTAATATTCATAAACCTTGGTTATTACAGCAAATAAAGTTAGTCGATCCAAAATTTATATTACTTACTGGTTCTACTGCCATGACAGCTATTTTAGAAGTTAAAGATCCTATAAGTAATTTAAGAGGTCAATGGATTAAAAAAGATGGGAGAGAAATTATGGTAATTTTTCATCCATCTTATTTGTTGAGATTTCCTTCAAAAGAAATCAATAAACCTTACCATCTAACTTTGAAAGACCTAGAGAATGTAAGTGGTAAACTATATGCCGTATAATTTAGTGAAATCCTTTTTGAATATCAAGAATTTTAATGTCATTAACTCAATCTAAAGAGGTTAATAGTCTCTCCAAAAGATATTCAACTCATATTGAGAGAAGGATAACTAGAACAGTAATGGTGGGTGATATAGCTATTGGAAGTGATTATCCAGTAAGAGTTCAATCGATGATAAATGAAGATACTATGGATGTCGAAAATGCTTACTTAGCTATCAAAAGACTTCATGATGTGGGTTGTGAAATAGTAAGGTTAACTGTCCCTTCCTTAGCACATGCCAAAGCAGTAGGAGATATAAAGGCAAAATTACTAGAAAATAATATAAATACCCCCTTGGTGGCTGATGTTCACCATAATGGTATGAAAATTGCAATGGAAGTTGCAAAACATGTTGATAAAGTAAGAATTAATCCTGGATTGTTTGTTTTTGAAAAATCAGACCCTACAAGAACTGAATATACAGATGAGGAATTTGAAACTATTAAGCAAACAATACTTAAAAGATTTACCCCTTTAGTTGAAGTTTTAAAGGCTGAAAACAAAGCTCTAAGGATTGGAGTAAATCATGGGTCTCTATCTGAGAGGATGCTTTTTACTTATGGAGATACGCCATTAGGAATGACAGAATCTGCGATGGAGTTCGTCAAAATTTGTGATGAGCTTGATTTTCATAACATAATTATTTCTATGAAAGCTTCTAGGGCTCCGGTCATGATGGCAGCTTACAGAATGATTGCAGATAGGCTTGACTCAGAAGGATATAACTATCCCTTACATTTAGGAGTGACCGAAGCTGGTGATGGTGATTATGGAAGGATTAAAAGTACTGCTGGAATTGGAACGCTTTTAGCAGAGGGATTAGGAGATACCATCAGGGTTTCCTTAACAGAAGCTCCAGAAAAGGAAATACCAGTGTGCTATTCAATTTTGCAATCTTTAGGATTAAGAAAAACAATGGTTGAATACATCAGTTGCCCTAGCTGTGGGAGAACACTTTTCAATTTAGAAGAAGTTGTAGACAAAGTTAGGAACGCCACTTCACATTTGACGGGTTTAGATATAGCAATAATGGGATGCATAGTAAACGGACCTGGAGAAATGGCAGATGCTGATTATGGCTATGTGGGGAAAGGAAAGGGAACTATTGCTTTATATAGGAGGAAAGAAGAAATAAAAAGAGTACCTGAAGATGAGGGTGTTAATGCTTTAATTCAGCTAATTAAGGATGATGGAAAGTGGATTGATCCTTAAGGATTAATTAAATTTTGTCATTTTAAATGAAATTTTTATACCATTAAGAAATCTAGATCCTTTGAAGGTAAATAAATTGCTAAGAAAGAATTTAATAATTTTTTTTGCGACAACTACATCATGTATATATTTTAATAATTTTGCTGAGGCAACAGTATTAAATAATAGTCATAAAGAAGTAATTGATCATGTATGGCAAATTGTATATAGAGATTTTCTTGATTCAAATGGTAACTTTAAAAAGTCTAATTGGATTGAGTTAAGAAAAAAATTTTTATCAAAAAAATACTCTAACAGTGAAGAAGCATATGATGCGATTAGAGATATGCTCTCAAACTTGGATGATTCCTACACAAGATTCTTAGAGCCTAAAGAATTTAACCAGATGAGAATTGATACTTCGGGTGAATTAACTGGAGTTGGTATCCAAATAGTTAAAGATAAAGAATCTGATGATTTAATTATCGTCTCCCCTATAGAGGATGGTCCTGCTTATGATGCAGGGATAAAGGCAAGAGACAGAATATTATCCATAGATGATATTTCAACTAAAGGGATGAATATAGAGGATGCAGTGAAATTAATAAGGGGGAAAAGAGGTACTAAAGTAAAGCTAGAAATTCTTAGAGGTTCAAGAACATTTTTTAAGGTTTTATTAAGAAAAAAGATTGCAATAAAATCTGTTTCAAGTAAAGTAAATCAAACCAATAACGGATTATTAATTGGTTATTTAAGAATTAAACAATTTAATGCAAATGCCTCAAGAGAGACGAGAAATGCTATTAAAGATTTAGAAAAAAAACAAGTTGCAGGATATGTTCTTGACTTAAGAAGTAATCCTGGGGGATTATTAGAATCAAGCATTGATATATCTAGGCACTTTATTAATAAAGGAATAATAGTTAGTACTTTAAGTAAAGATGGTTCTAAAGAAATAAAAAGAGGAAATGGGCAAGCTCTAACTGATAAGCCCTTAATTGTTTTAGTTAACGAGAGTTCTGCCAGTGCTAGCGAAATAGTTGCTGGTGCAATAAAAGATAACAGAAGAGGAAAATTAGTTGGAAAGAAAACTTTCGGCAAAGGTCTAGTTCAATCTATGCGAACTTTAGTTGATGGCTCAGGACTGACTGTCACCGTAGCTAAGTATCTTACTCCAAATGGAACGGATATAAATAGATCTGGAATTATCCCAGACATAGAGGTACGAATGAATATCAACCCTATTCTTCAAAGGGAGATTGGGACCAGAAGAGATAACCAATATAGAACTGGTGAAAAAGAGCTAGTAAATATAATTAAAAGAAATAATCAGATAAGTGAATTTAATCCAAAAACTACAAACCTTAATGCGTTCCTAAAAATTAATAAGGAAAATAAAGTATTTTCTTTTAATTAATTACTCATATCTAACATTCTCTTAATTGGTACATAGGCTCTTTTTATTATTTCTGAGTCAAGTTCGATTGACGGGTAATTATTTTTCAGACAATCAAGAATTTTTTCTAAAGTATTTAATTTCATATATGGACACTCGTTACATTTACAACCTTCTATGTCGGGGACTTCAATAAAAATTTTGTTAGGTTCTTTCTTCTTCATTTGGTGGATTATTCCAGGTTCAGTTAATACCATGTAAGTTTTAGATGAATCTTTACTTACGAAATCAAGCAGTTTACTTGTTGATCCAATAAAGTCCGAGAGAAGTAGTAAATTTTGACTACATTCAGGATGAGCAATTACTTTTGATCCTGGATTTTGGTATTTTAGTTTTAGTAGTGCTTCTTCACTAAATGATTCATGAACAATACAACTGCCAGGCCATAATTTAAGATTTCTTCCTGAATTTTTCTGTACCCATCTCCCAAGGTTCTGATCCGGTGCAAATATTATCTTTTTATCTTTAGGTATCTTTTTAATTAATGAGACTGCATTACTACTTGTGCATATAAGATCACTTTGCGCTTTTACTTCTGCAGTGCAATTTATATAACTTACTACATAGTGATCTGGATTTTCTTCCCTGAACTTTTGAAATTTATCTGAGGGACAATCGTCTGCTAATGAGCATCCTGCGTCAATATCTGGTAATAGAACAATTTTATTTGGGCTAAGAATTTTTGCGGTTTCAGCCATAAAGTGTACCCCGCAAAAAATGATTATATCTGCATCATTATTTGCTGCTTTTCTAGATAGATCTAATGAATCGCCAATAAAATCTGCAATTTCCTGAATCTCTGGGGCTTGATAATAGTGCGCAAGAATAATTGCATTAGCTTTTTTGCAACGCTCCTTTATTTCAGAAATCAAATCCTCTTCGTTTTGAACTGATTTCTGTTTTGCAGTAGAAGTTATACTGGTCAGGATTTAGAATATCTCTAAATAGATTATATGCCTTTAACCAGAAAAAATTCTGACAAATTTAAAAATTGCTATTGTTGGTGACTGTCATGGTCAATGGTCTGAATCAGACTTGAAAGTTTTATCGATTATTAAACCGAATATTGTTTTATTTGTTGGTGATATTTCTGATGGGAGTGTCAAAATAATTAAAAAAATAAATGAGATCAGAATTCCTACTTTTGTGATTTTAGGAAATCATGATAGAGGGAAGGATTCTACAGGCGAAACTCTCTCAAAGCAGATACGTGTTCTTGGTGGAAAATATTGTGCATGGGATTTGAAAGTTTTTAATAATCAAATAAATTTACTATCTGCAAGACCATGTAGTTCTGGCGGAGGCTATTATCTTTCTAAAGAAGTTAAAGGTGTTTATGGACCTATCACTGAACAAGATTCAATTAATAAAATTATCAAATGTTCGGAAAAGACTGTTGAAAATATACCTTTAATAATTATGTCTCATGCTGGCCCTTCGGGTTTAGGCTCAGAACCTAAAAGCATTTGTGGGAAAGACTGGAAATTACCCTCTTTAGATTGGGGAGATAGAGATTTGTCTGTGGCTATTTCTAAAATACAAAAGAGAAGAAAAGTTGATCTTGTAATTTTTGGTCATATGCACAATCGGCTTAAAAGAAATCTTGGTTTAAGAGAGATGTTTAAGATAGATACCAAAGGAACGATTTATTTCAACACTGCTGTAGTGCCAAGATATAAAACTGATGAAGACGGGAAATTACTAATTAACTTTTCATGGATTGAGTTTGAAAAAAAGGAATTAAGACATGTTTCTCATCGATGGTATTCAGAGTCTGGTGAAATTTGTGAAGAAGAGAAATTTTTTAAGATTTAGATATTTTGGATCATATTTTAAGTATTTTTGGGCTTTTCATATCTTGAAAATAATGTTTGAGACAAGATATAACCTGCAATTCCTGCAGCTGTAAAAGCTAAACCATTTTTAAATAATGGTAATAAATCATTCGTTCTGGATATTATCGGTGCCAAACCAAAAATTCCAAATAACATTCCCCATAAAGGAGAAAGAAGAGCTAAAAATCCAATTGATATGACTTGACCTTCTTTTCTTGGGGCAGAAGCGAAACCTGCTACTAAACCTCCAAGAATAGATGTACATAACGTCCATATATATTGTTCTTTGGGTAGGCCAGGGACAACTTGACACCCTCCTCTCTCAAGGCAAATCTTTACGGAATTAATTGCATCTAATACTGCGCCATCCTCACCGTGATCTTTTACATAATATTGATTACCAAATCTTGTTTGAAGTTCAACCCAAAATAACCTTGGCATAAAATTAAAATAAGCCTCTCCGACGTTAAAGTTAAGTAAATTTCCTCCTCTAGGATCTGCGACTATCAATAAACTTGTCTCATCTAAATCCCAATAGTCCTTTATTGCACTACCAGGAGAACTCTCAAACTGAGATAAATATTTAATTTTCCACCCACTTTCAATTTCTAGATTATTGAGTTTGTCCTCTAAAGATTTTTTTTGATTAGGGCTTAACGTTTTAGCTAAATCAATTACTGGAGTTTTTACTTCTGGTAAGAGATTTGGATTATTTATAGCGAAAACGGGTTTTTGTGAAATTAAAACTAATATGGATAGAAATATTCCCAATAAATAGTTAATCTTTGTAGGCATAAATAAGTTTTATCTTTTTATATTTTCGCCGATGAATAGCTTACCTGCGAATAATCCGGATTGGTTAGTAAAAAAAATAAAAAAAATGGGAGGCACTATAAGTTTTTATGACTTTATGAATTTTGTTTTAAATGATCCTATTAATGGTTATTACGGCAGCGGAAAAGCTGAGTTAGGCGTTCGAGGGGATTTCGTCACATCACCCTCTTTATCTGATGACTTTGCTTTTTTGGCTGGTAGACAGATAGAAGATTGGTTAATTCAGTTCAAAAGTAGTTTTTTATGTAATCAGAAATTAGCTGTAATTGAATTTGGAGCTGGAGATGGAAGCTTTATGAGTGGATTAATTAAATATTTCTTAGAAAATAGTAAGAATTTTTTGGAAGGAGTTTCTTTTGTAATTATTGAACCTAATGAAGGGATGGTAGAAAAACAAAAAAATAAATTGGAGGAATTTTTAAATTTAGGTATTGATATTTTGTGGAAAGGTTTGGAAGAAGTAGAAGAAAATAATATAAATGGAATAGTTGTTGCGAATGAGGTTTTAGATGCTCTGCCAGTAGAGAGAATAACCTTCTCAAAAGGAAAATTACTTCGACAAGCGGTTTCTGTAGACAAAAATTCAAATAAATTATTTTTTGATGAAATGCCAATTACAAGTGAATTGGGAAAAAGTATTGAACTTGCTAAAAGTGAGTTGGGAATCACTATCCCGCCTGTAGATGCTATTGAAGGATGGACAACCGAATGGCATGTAGATAATTCAAAATGGTTAGAAGCTATTTATGGAAAAATCAATAATGGTATTTTATTGATAATTGATTACGCTAAAGAAGCTAAAAAATACTATAACTCTAAGAATTCTGATGGGACGATAGTTTCTTATGAAAATCAAAAAATGAATAATAATGTACTAGATTCTCCTGGATATTGCGACTTAACATCTCATGTGTGCATAGAAACTTTAATTAATGATGCTGAGACTCTTGGATTTAATACTGTTGGAATAACCAAACAAGGAGAGGCTTTGTTGGCACTTGGATTGGCAGAGAGACTTTATGGAATTCAGAGGGAATTTAAGGAGGATTTGTCAAATGCTCTTTTAAGAAGAGAGGCATTACTTAGACTCGTAGATCCTGTAAGTCTAGGTGATTTTAAGTGGTTTGTTTTTAATAAATTTAAGGAGAAGGGAATGAATATAAATTCAACCTGTTTGCGTTAAGAAAAAAACTTTAAAAATAATGCATCCTCTACGTCATCATATATATCCACTTCACCAATTCCTTTCGGTAATATAAATCTCATTTTGCCATCACGAACTTTTTTATCGCCCATAAGTATTTTAAGAACGTCTTCTTTATTTATTTGTGGGATCGCGGTAGGAAGATTGTAACTCCTCAAAAGATTCTTCTGTCTTTCTAATTCTTCTTTAGACCATAACCCTTTCTCAATTGCTATTTCCCCCGCAATATTCATACCAATTGATATTGCCTCACCATGTAGAAATTTGCCGTATCCACATAAATTTTCAATAACATGACCAAAAGAATGACCATAATTCAATATTGCTCTAACACCATTCTCATGTTCGTCTTGAGAAACGATATGAGACTTTGTTTTTATTGAACTATTAATTATTTTAATTAGATAATCATTCTTGAGATTTATAAGTTCATTTTTGTTATTTTCAATTTCTAAGTATTCAAAAAGTTCTTTATCTCTTATTACTCCGTATTTTATTACTTCGGCCATGCCTGCATTAAATTCTCTTTTGGGCAAACTTTTTAAAGTTTCTGGATCAATAAAAACTGCTTTAGGTTGATTAAAAGCTCCAATTAAATTTTTACCTTTTGGATGATTTACTCCTGTTTTTCCTCCCACAGATGAATCAACCATTGATAATAATGTTGTTGGAATCTGAATATATTCGATACCTCTCAGCCAAGTGGCAGCTGCGAAGCCACTTACATCTCCAACAATTCCTCCTCCAAGGGCAATAATTATTGAATTTCTATCTAAGCCAAATTCAAATGCAACATCATATATTTCACTTAAGGTTTTTAAGTTTTTATATGATTCTCCAGCCTTGATGAGGAACATTTTGGCCTGAAATTGATTCTCTTTTAAATTATTTAGGAATTTTTCTCCATACAAATTTGATATTTCTTCATTTGAAATCACAAGTATTTTTCTATTCTTTGTTATTCCAATTTTTAAAAGTTCTTCGCTGATATTATTCAGTATCCCTGCTTCTAGAGTTACTTCGTATGACTTATCACCTAATGGGACTAGTATTTTTCTCTTATTCACAATTGATTACCTAGTGAAAATTTATAAATATTTGGTATTAAATACTTTATATATTAGCAAAATCTAAGCTCTAGATACTTAAAAAATCAGTTGTTAAGAATTAGAAATGGTAATAAAATCATGCTATGAGTTTTAAAAAAAATATAAACGATATTAAGAAAAATTATTCCCTAGGAATAATTGGTGGTGGTCAACTAGCTTTGATGCTAACCGAGGCAGCACAAAAAAGAGATTTAGAAGTATGTGTGCAAACAAAATCTTGTGATGATCCTGCTGGTTCAAAAGCAGATCATGTCATAGAAGCTGATCCTTTAAAAATAAGAGGTAATAAATCATTAATTAATGAGTGTGAAAAAATAATTTTTGAAAATGAATGGATAAAAATTGATAAATTAAATTTAATTGACAATAAGGATATTTTTGTTCCAAGCCTTAATGCAATTAAGCCATTAGTAGATAGATTTTCTCAAAAAAAATTAATAGATAGAATGAATATCCCATGCCCAAAATGGATAAGTATTGAAGATTTTAAAAATCTCTCGGATGAAGAAATCAATAATTGGACTTTTCCTCTAATGGCAAAATCAAATAAAGGTGGATATGACGGTAAAGGGAACAGAAAAATAAAGACAAAAGAAGATTTAGATTCTTTTTTAAAAGAAAATAATTCTGATGAATGGTTAATAGAAGAATGGATAGAGTATGAAAAGGAATTAGCTCTTGTTGGTTCGAGAGATAGGACCGGTAAGATAAGATTCTTTCCAATCGTTGAGACATTCCAATCAAACCATGTTTGTGATTGGGTTCTTGCACCTGGAACAAATGAATATGATTTGAACTTATTTGCAATAAATATTTTCTCTTCAATAGTCAATGAACTTAATTACGTTGGAGTTTTGGCTATTGAATTCTTCTATGGAGACAATGGTCTTTTAGTTAATGAAATAGCTCCTAGAACACATAACTCAGCTCATTTCTCTATTGAAGCTTGTACTTCAAGTCAGTTTGATCAATATGTTTGTATTTCTTCTGGGATGATGCCGCCTGAAATTAAAATGAACTGTGAAGGGGCAATTATGATAAATCTACTGGGATTAAGAAAGAATTTCCCAATCTCAATGGAGACCAGAATTAAAATGTTATCTGAAATTGAGGGTTCTAATATTCATTCTTATGGCAAATCTCGCGAAATTCTGGGAAGAAAAATGGCTCACATCACATTTTTATTAAATGGTAAAACGCATTCAGAAAGATATGATGAAGCTCAAGTTTTATTAACTATGGTAAGAGACATATGGCCATCTCCAAATGCATAAAAAAATAAGTTAGAGTTAGGTTACTGGATCTTTGGTTAAGTTCTTCTTTATGTGCTCTGATCTGACTCTCTTTCGACATGAGGAGACTGTCGTGATGCGGTAGTAAACCGATCTTGTAATCGGAAACGAAAGCCCACTTTGAATCCTCTTCTGGCATTTCCAGGTCGATGCAGCAGAGAACTGACGGGGATCCGGTATTACCTATCAAATGCTCACTATAACTGGCTTTTGGTAGGTATTTTATGTTTTAGGAATAGCCGAGATTTTTTTGTTCTCTATCAGTGTAAATAATTTGTTTGCCAAAATACTTGACTATCCATTTCTAATGCGTTTATATTAATAGTACACTTGTATTACTAAGAAATGACTTTAGGAGGAGCTAATGTTTGGACTAATTTTTCTTACGGTTATCGTAATGAGTCCCCAAGTGGTTGGTTGCTTAGTCCAGACCGCAGCAGATTAATTTTATTTACAAGGAATAAAAAATCTCCAAGAAATAGTATGAGAATTTTTGCTCATACATATTATGCAAATGATCTTGGTGAGCCAATGGCAATTAAATCATCCACTCAAATATATCTGGATAATGCCTGGGATAAATGGCATGACCTTCAATTAGAAGGTTGGACTTTTGAAGAACTTGAATTACCTGAATCAGTATGACTAACCTAAACCCAATCAAAAAGAAACTATCAAAAGCACATAGAAAGATATCTATGCAAGACCCATCAAAATTATTAGCAGAATTTTTTAATGGTATTGTCATTGAACTTGATGAAGAATATAAATATGACTCATAAAGAATTGATAGATCAAGTTTCCGCAAATTTATTTAAGCAAAGTGGAAAGTTAGAAAGCAGAAGATCTTGGTTGGCAATGAGAAATTATCTTGAACAATTAGACAGAGAACAACTTAAATCCATGCTTAAGGACCACGGATGATTTAAAAACATTATTTAGTTTTTATTTTTTTCTTAATTCTAAGAAAACCGTAAGTTCCAAAACCAACCAAAAACAAGTCCAAATAAATATGCCAAGTAGGAAAAATCTGATGAACTAATTCCATTAACTTTTTATTGCCATTTGCCAATAAGGATAATCTAAATTTGATTTTTCTCTAATTAATTGTAATTTTCTAGAATTTATCTTTACTACTATCCCATCTGTTGGATATTTCCTAAATAGCTTCCCCTCTAGCCATTGTTTTCTAAATACTTTAACTTGGCTCGTAAAGTTGCATGAAATATCTTCTGGTATCGTGAAGCCAAGTTTAGAAAGACACTTTTTGGACTCATATTGGTTAAGTTTTGAATTAATTATTTGAAATGCACAGAAGCTAAGGCTTTCAGAAAATCCTTCTTTAGCTCTGAGAAATCTAGAGGCGATTCTTTGAGAGATATGTGGACTTTGATTGGGTGCGTATAATTCCCCTCTAACTTGAAGAACTCCTCTTAAAGAGAGTTTATTTGGAATGTTTTGAAATTTTATAAGTTTACTAGTAACGTTACTTCCTTTTCTTGAAATTGCTTTCTCCAAGTTTCCATTAATGTATTGCAAAGCAACAGCACAACCATCAATTTTAGGTTCAATTAATAATCTAGTATCTGCTAATAATCCTTTCAAAAATTCATCAACTGAACCCTTTTCTAATGAAGGTAAAACTAGTTTATTTTTCCTTCTGAAGTAATCACAATTGGGGTTAATTCTCAATAAATTCTTTTCAAGTTGGTCGAACTGCTTATCAGAAATTAAAGCATTCCCATTTCTATAATTATCTTCATACCATTCAATTCGCTCTTCTAAATAAGTCTTCATTTAATAAGATGGCTTAAGTTTTTAAATAGGCATCCAATTTGGTTTATCTATGATCCATTTTTCTCTATCTTCATATTTAACAGTCCATAAAAGAAACGAAGAAATCTGTTTAAGAGATATGCCAGCCACATATCTTGTTTTTGGACTTATTGATATAATTCCAAATAAAAATATTACTAAAATAAGTTTAAGAATAACCTTAATCATTTAAAAAGTCAGCGTAATTTTTCAAACTTTTTAATTTTTGCAATTCTTATAACCTTCAATCTTCGCTAGTTCATCAATTTTCAAACCTGTTTCTTTTAATAAAGTTTCTCCGATATCGTCTTTATTAAATTTAGTTAATGCTCCTTTAGTGGAGTACTTAATGCATTGGTTTTTATATTTTGCTTCTTTGACAATAGGAGATAAATAAAAACCAAACAAGACGATAAAAGCCCCATAGGTTAAAACTTTTCTGTGGTTTTCCCACCATTTATAAAATTTATTGGACACGGAAGATAAATAACTAACTTCTATTTTAAGTTGATTGTCAACAAATTACTTTAGTAATTGAAGTACCTTAATTTATTGTTTTTCATTAATAGATCTAACCCAAGAATAATATCTTGATTTTCTAATCCTCTGTTCTTTCGAGACTAATCTATCTGCAGATTCAAATGGTGATTCTCCTTTCTCAATTTTTGTTGTAATAGATATACCAAAACCTTTCGCTTCAATTTTTGCAATGCCACCTTCTAAAAAAAATAGAAATGACCAACCTTTATTCCATCCTAAATAGAAGGGATTTCTATACATTTTATTTTTTGGATTTACTACTTAATAATATTTGCCTTAAGAAGGAGTTACTTGTATAGACCATTACCAAATAAAAAGTTTACGTTTGATTAATCCGGAAAATAATTTTCGAATTTAAATAATTACTTAAAGGAATACTTGACGCTGGGCAATAGTACATTTATATTAATAGTACAACTGTATTAGATGTATGACATCAGGAGTCGCTAATGTTCGGGCTAATTTTTATCATGGCAGCCTTATTGACCCCCCAGCTGGCTGGTTGTTTAACCAAAAAGGTGGTTTATTAATTTTTTTTGAGTGTTATAAGAAATCTTTATCTAATAACTTAAAAGTATATACTCACCTTTTTTATTCAAATGAATTAGGTGAACCAGCCCAACTTAAAAACTCAAGACTTCATTCTATTGATTGTGCTTGTGAAACATGGAATGAATTAATTTCTGGAGGCTGGCAAATTGTTACTGGTAAATTCCAGTAATCATGATTAATGTGAATCTATCAAAATGGTAATATCTAAAAGAATTTACCTTAAAACGAAAACGTACAAAGATTCTTATTACTTGCAATCACTTTCGCTAAAGCACTACAGAAACTTTTGCTAAGATTTTGATTTGTCCAATACACCAAAAGTTATACCATATGGTGATCATTTACTTAAAGGTTTTGAGTATGGGCAAAAATAGGACAATATTTTCTCCTAGATCCTCTTAATTATTCTCTCAATTAAACTTCAGTAAGTTGAGATGATTTAATTATGTAAACAAAGCATTATTTTATACAACTTCAAAAAATCTTTTTAAGTAATTTATGATTATGATTCAATTTTACTTTTCAATATTTCTATTAGTTGTGCTTACTTTCTTTGCACTTTTGTTAGATGCACCAGAATTAGCATCTTTAATTCAAACATTTTAGAAAATAATAAATCAGCATTTTTACTGATTTACTTTCTTTATAATTAAGATTTAAGTTTAACTTGTTGAATCGGAGGGATCTAATGATTGACAGTCCACCAAAGGAGTTAGATTCTAATATTTAAATCTAAATAAAACTAATGCTAAATTTGGAATGAATCTTTTATTTGAGATTCATTCCTTTTTATTTTTTTTTTTGAAAATGTGAAATTAGGAATATTAAATTATAAATTTAAAAATATGCTCATATAAAACTAATTTTATGCCAAAGGTACTTTTAGAAAGTGGCTAATTTAATCTAAATCCAAAGCCAGTTTTTTGTTCTTTCTTTTCTTCCCATTCGTTCATAATCAGTTTTAGTATATTTTTCACTTCTAAATTCGAGGCATCAGTATCTTTTTGCAGATTTATACAAATATTCTTTATTTCCTCAAAAGCATTATCAATTAATATTGTTTTTTGATCTAGATTAGCCATAGACTTTAATAAGCTCCATTACAGTTAAATCCACTGCAGTTAATAATTCTAAAAATGTTCATTATGAAAGTATGGAATCTTTCATCATAGAAAAATGCCCAAGTCGTAAATATAGCAAAACCCGAGACAGCAAAAGCAGCATATTGAAGCCAATGTATTCCATAGCTGTCAACACCATTTTTGTCGAAATCAGAATTACTCAATTTTTTTATACATATAATAAGATTATTTTTTTTAAAGGGAGAGTTTGTTTTGAAGGAGAGATTTATTTTTTCTTAATTTTTAAAGTATTGAAAGCTTAAATAAATCCTGGAATTATCCACCCAAAAAAACCATAGTTTATTATTAATGCTGAAAGACCAATCATAGCTAGTCTACCGTTTGTCATTTCGGCATTTTTCCAATATTTACCCATATAGTTGTTAATTTTTTTTGAATTTTTATCTATCAAATAATTTGGTTCTAAAGGTTCTTGGAGCCTTTTGATTGCGTATAAGGAGAATTGGATTGTAATAGCGATAATAACAACTATAAAACTAGTAAGAGCATCCATTTTTTAATTTCATGTGTGATCGATAAGTCAGAAAAGTAAATGACATTTGTATTTTTCAAATATTTCCTCGTAGCTGCTTTATTGACAAAGGAAAATTTAACTTGAATTATTAACGAATGTAACATATCTAAAGTAAATAAGTATGAATCCTTACCTTTTCTTTGGATTTCAGACTTAAAAAGACTATTATGTTACATTTATGTGTAAGCTATATGTAAGGAGTAGCTTCAGTTGAAATACAGAATTAGCTTTAAAGTCTTATTTCTCTAGATCATATAGAGTATTGAAGATTTATTTAATAGGAGTATATTTTTATGTTATTTGTTAGAAATGATTTTTATAACTAGTTATTATTACTTTTGTTTTATTTCGGGAAGGTAGAATTTATTACCTAATGTATAACCTATTGACATAAGCACGAACCCAATAAGTTGAGGTAAATGAGAGTTAGCTAGAGAGATTTTTTCAATCATTTCTCAATTCATAAAATATTATGATAATAAAAAATTTTTAATACTGTAAGTCTATTTTTTTTTTGCTTCTTTAATTTCCCCAGATTTTTTTAGTGAATTTACAAGTCTTTCATTTTCTGTTTTTAAATTTTCTAATGCTGATTTAGTGAATTGTTCTTTAGCCTCAAATTTTGCTGAACTTATAACTTTTTTATTAGGAAGTTTTTTCTTCGGTTCTGGCTTCATATTAAACAGCTTTTTAAAAATTTTAGAAGTTATTTTTTTTGTTTTAGGTATTATTTTTTACACTTTTCTGGTTAATAATATTTGTTTACATAAACAAATTAATCTTTATCTTTTGGGAGACTGAACCATCCAGTAGTCCATTCTGATTTTAGTTTTTCCCATGAAATCCTTTTAATATCTTTTTTATTTTTGGCAGGAAAAATATCAACCCATCTATCCTCTTTTTTACCACCATAAGCTTTAACTTGAAAATGCCTATTGCCATTAATAGTCTTTGGTGATGTCCAACAAAGAGTAGGAGGCCATTTCATGAGATATTTAAAAAAAGTTAAGAAAACTAAAGGTTGCTTTGCCCAGTAAAAACTAATCCATAATATGCAATCGTACCAAGAATAAGTACGATACCTAGTATTCTAATAATCATGCTTTAATGTTTTTAACTCCAAATTATATTAATGAATTTTTACATATTTGAGTTGAGGATTATAAATTTTTTAACTATTCCTTTTTTTATTTCTAACTTTTGAGTGGCAAGATTCAGGATGCCATTCTTTCTGAATATTGCCAATAAAATCATATATAAATGAATCGGGACATCCTGTTTCTTTTTTAAGTTCTGAAAGCTCTTCTTTAATGGATTCATATACACTCGTTATTAACCCTAAATTTTCTTCTTGAGAGGCGACCCATTTTTTGTTCTCCATTATTATGGTTTTAATTATTTTCCACAATATCGTAATAGGTTATATCTCCATAATCAGCATCTGAACAACATAAATCGCCATATAGTTCTTCTAACAAATCGTATGCATCTGAATACTTATCAAAACTTTGAGAAGTTAATTCGTCATCTTTCCCATCTATTCTAATTATCTTGTAGTTCATATTTAGCTTAGATGCAAAAAGTATTATTTTTCATTAGAGCATCTTATTAAATTAAAATCTTATTTAAGAGTATTGGTTGGATAAAGCTTCTGTATTTTATTTTTCTGAATTTCTATTTTTCTTTGTTCATATTTTTTTGCCATTATTTTTCTGATAAATAATTGTGGGATAAGCCAAACTAATGCAATAGCTATAGCCATGAAAGCAGGATTTCTCCAGGTTAACCTAATAATCTCTTGTATAAATTCTTGATTGAAAATTTCCATAAATTAAATCTTGATGACAAAAATATCTTTGCTTTCTTGTATAAGATCTTTTGAATGCCAATAATTATTATAACCTTAAAAAATCTTATCAGGAATTTTATAACTTTTTACTTTTTCTAGTTTGTTTTTTTTTATATTTGGATCTAGATTAATTTTTAATTTTTCTTGAAAGATGCCGACTTATTTAATTACAGGAACAAATAGGGGTATTGGATTAGAATTATGTAGGCAAATTCATAAGAGAGGAGATTATGTAATTGCAACGTGTAGGAAAGCTTCAAAAGAACTTAGAGATTTAGGCGTGAGAATTGAAGAGAATATAGAAATTTCTTCTGATGAGTCGATCACAAATTTGTGTAAAAAATTATCTGGAGTTAATTTAGATTGCTTAATTCATAATGCAGGAATTTATGAATTTAATTCTTTCGAAAACTTTGATAAAAAAAGTATTTTGCGTCAATTTGAAGTCAATGCATTGAGCCCAATATTTATCACTCATTCACTTAAACATCTTTTAAAAAGATCTTCTAAAGTTGCTTTTATCACAAGTAGAATGGGCTCTATTGAAGATAATAAATCTGGAAGTTCTTATGGTTACAGGATGTCTAAAGTCTCCTTATCCATGGCAGCAAAATCACTTTCTATAGATTTATCAAAAGAAGATATTTATGTAGCTATTTTGCATCCTGGGTTAGTGAGTACAAGAATGACTGGCTTTACAAGAAATGGAATTAGTCCTGAAGAATCAGCAAATGGCATTTTAAAACGTATAGATTCTTTAAATAAAAAAAACTCAGGTACGTTTTGGCATGTCAACGGAGAAGTTTTGCCTTGGTAATATCTTTACCTTTGTATTGAAGAGATTTATATCGTTAATTTGTTAAAAAACTTTTAAATTTTTGACGATTTTCTTTTCTTGTTTAATTCTTTAAGTTATCTTTAAAAAAACATTAGTAAAGGAGGTGATTCATTGTCGTATCTACCGAAAAATGCGGTTATTAAAGGGACCGTGAATTCAGTATCTTCATCACATTCATCGGTCTCTTTTTCTTTTATTAAGAAAAAAGGTTTTATCATCAATAGATTTATATAAATCAATCACTTAATAATAAAAAGCTCTGCATCTTAGATAGTTGCAGAGCTTTTTTAATGAATTTGAATAGTCTTTCAAGATGCACTCTATCTTTTTTGGCCGAAATAAATTAAGGCTAAAAATGATAATGTGCTTACCAAAGCAATTAAATACCACCCAGTTGATGAGTTACTAGTTACTTCTGTCATTTATTTTGATTTTTGTCTGAGGAATTGATTATTTGAGAGAAAATTACAATTGATATCATTAAAAAAACTAAAAGGATGTAAGTTACATTCATTTATAAAAAAATGCTAATTATCAAAAAGATTATTCCTAGAACTACCGTAACAATTGCTCCATCAACTAATAAGTCTTTCCATGTATAACTTTTAAGCATCCTTGTTTTATCTTCCTCGCTCATAAGGTTCTTCAACCACGTCCAATCTAAAAGCTGTGTCAATGCAACACCAAAAATTAAATGACCAATCAAAATACCAATTAGATCAATTCTAGAAATATCTTTGGTTAAGCTCGTAATAATAAAAAATTCCACTAGTTTTTGTTTTTATTAGATAAGGCTCCACCTTCTTTTTTATATTTTTCCCAAGCTTCACTTATTTTTGCTTTAGAGAAATTTTGTTTCCCCTCAGAGAATTTATTTTTAAAGTTATTAAAACTATTTGAAAGCTCTTTCTTTGTTGGTTCATCAAGAAAGTTTGATGTCAATTTCCATAAATACCAGCTACTAGCTAGAAGAAGAATTAATCCGAGTAATTGCATATTTGTTTTTTACCATGCTACAACCTTTTAAATGCTTTCGATAAATTAATTTATCTAATACCTGTATAATTATTTTTCTTTAAATCTAAATTAAAACTTTAACCAGTGAAAAAAAATCCTATCTAGCAACCAAATAGTTAATCCCCCTTCTAAAAAAGCTAGCCAGTACATCCCATAATCTGAAAACCCCATTTGTTCTTTTACTGTTTTAATCAATTTTTTGTGAGCTTGAATTAGATCTTTCATTAATAATTAAATTTGTTTTAAACCTGCTGAATTTCTTTAATTAAAAAACCCTTCCCATAGCATGATAGACATGTTTTAGTCTCATCTAATGAAATTCTTAGAAAACCTGCTCCATTACATCTAAAACAATTTACTTTAGTATTTGAATAGAGTTTTGACTTGACTTTAGCAGCACGATTTAAGTAAGAAACTGTTTCTTTACGTCCATTTGCTTTAGCAGCTTTGTTTAAGAGCTTTGTGTAGTTGACTTTAAGTTCTTGAGTATTCATCTTTTAACCGGGACTAGTTTTCAAATATAGGTAATAGGTGTGAATAAATAATTAATATAAGCCCTATTAATTTACCGTTTATATTTCTTATCAGATCTCAGATTGAGACTTAACTAATATAACTGAAATTTTTTTTTAATGTTTATTGTAGGACTACTATTTTTTATTTTTAATAGAAAATTTATATTTGATAAAGTAATTTTAAATATTTAAAAACAAATTATTTGTTGCATTTAGCAGAACAAAATTTTAATTTAAGAAGTTTCTTCAAAATTATAATTTAGTAAATCTTAGAGATTATCCAGCCTTTTTTAGGTTTTTAACTAAAAAATCATTTTCGTTTGTAAGTACATCAAACTTTGATTTCTTAAGTTTTTCTTTGATTTCAGTAGTCGAATTTTTTTTTAATTTATTGGGATGCATAAGTTTAAAAATCAATTTTTAAAAAATGACATCTTGAATCCTAATGATCATCAAAACAAAATGTGGATATATTTTTTTTAAAATAGAAAATATTTTATTTTGCACATAGAAGATTTAATTTAATCAACATATTGTGGAAAACCCTGTTGAAAAACACTAAAAAAGTGGATAACTCTCGGGGAGCATGTTCAAAACAAGCTTTTCTGGAATAATTCCTAAGTATTAATACTTCATCAAGAAAAGTTTAAATATAGTTTAAAAGGCATCAAAATCTATTGTTATAACTGTGGGATCATTACTTTTATATTTATAAAAAGGATCTTTTCTTGAAACTAGTGTTGAAAAAAAAAATTAATTATTTTTTTTGAATGATGTATCAAATTGACAAATAAAGTTAAGAAAAATAAAAGTAAACTTGAATTTTTGAAAATTTATCTCATCTGTTTAAATTAAGTCTTGATTCGGTTTTCTCTATGGCAACATTTCCCAAATGTAAGATTAATCAAATACGTTTAAATGAGTTGGATATTTATAATGGAAAAAGAAAAAAAGGATTCAAAAAAATGTTCTGGCAAGAAAAACATTATGTTTGCCTATGGTTTTATACAACTTGGTTCTAGTTTCGTATCTGCAATAGCTTTAGCTGCGATCGCTTTTGGATTCTGTTCAGTAAAAAAAGAGTCTAAACTTTTCAATAAATGTGTTGCCGAAATTATTGAAGATGGTGGTACGAATTCCGAGGCAGTAAGATATTGCAATGGAGGCAATTAAAATCCCTCACAGAACTATTAAATGGATTCAGCAAGTGATTTGATTTTTGACTCTTTAAAAAAGGAGCCAATTGGAGAAACTGATCACTTTATTTGGTTCATAACAGATATTGGTATTGCTGCCCTATTTAAAAGAGAGCAAAACTATGAAATATATAGTTCAAATGTCGAAATTGAGGCTAATAAAATAGGTTTGGATATAACTAAAGAAGAAAAAGAATATCTCAAAATAAAAGAGAAACAAATTTTCTTGTTTTATTCATAATTTTAGATATTTTTGATTTAGTAAGAGGGCTCAAGGTTAAATGATTGCTCTTTAATATTCTCGCTAAGTAATTCGTATGTCAGCTCTTTATTTAGGGCATTTATATAGGATGTATAAAGTTTTCCCCAAACAAATTCAAATTCATCTTTACTTAAATTCTTGAAAAGAATTTCTCCTTTGAAGTAAATGTGATAAGAATCATTCATCATGGAAAATAAATCTTATCCTTTTTAACGCAGTGAAATATGTATGTAGTATTGTCTGCTACTAAAAAGGAATTTATAAATGTAATTAGAAATACTCTTAGACTATTCGTGTATTCATTTTTTGTTTTTTGAATAATCCTACTGTCTCATCAAGATCCATGCACGGCTGAATACTGATATCCATTAATCTCCTCCATGGATGCCATTGTTTCCAAATTGTCTCAAGTGAATCTGCACTAACTACAGAATGTCCAATCCCATTTTGAACCATAAAAATCCAAGAATGAACCTCATAGTTTTCGGGTCTGTTTTGGGGACCACCTGATTCGTACCAATTAATCAGCATCTCTGCCCCTTCTTCTTGATCCTCGCCATCAGTAAATTCGTAGGAAATCAAATACCTTTGCATATAGATTATTATTAAAATCTCTAAACTATATTAACTCTAGATTTAGATATTGCTTTCAAATTTAATAAATGCTATGAAGTTTATATAAGTGATTTTTTTAAATGATTGAAAGATTTGGGAAAATTAAAAAGAATATTTTGACTAATTTATCTTTTATAAATAAGATAATTTTTAAATATTTTCAAAACCATGATCTTTTTGTATAGCTCCTGTTGAGAGAAAACATTTGATGCTTTTTAAAGTCCAATAAATTAGTTACTATATTTATGTTTAAGTGACTTCAATGAAAAGTAAAAAGAATAATAGTGATCCAATTGATAACTTAGAGTACGAGAAAGTTCTAGAGGAAGAAATAATTAATTCATACGAAAGTAAATTTCAAGAAGTTACTAAACAAAGTAGTAAAAAGACTAAATTTTACAAGCTTAAAAGAACTCCATTGGAGATTGTAAATAGGACATTTTTCTTTTTCTTTATTGGAAGTTTTCTTTTCTCTTTGTTTTTAGCTTATTCAGAAAGTAAGTTGTGGTTCATACTTTATGTAATAAGTACATTGTCTTGTGTTTTATATACTCCCAATAGAAAAGCACTGAAAGAATTAATAGCAGCCTGGCCAAATATAGAAGATCTTATCAAAGGGAGGAGTTTGTGGAGAAAAGATAAGTAAATAGATTGTGAAACCGTTAAATGTATTTAAAAAGTGGTTATTAAATATTCTTGTTCCATGCATTGAGGGCACAAACAAGAAAAAAGAGGATAAAAAATGAGTTTATTAAAGGTTGGAATTATTGTTGAAATTTTTTTGTTCGTAGGAGTTTTTTTATGGGTTAGGAAACTAACTAGTAAAAATGGTAGACAACCATCTCTATCAAAAAAAATAATTAAAAATCTTAAATTTTAGAGTTTTGATCACAAAATAAGGAATCTTTATAAATAGATCTAATTTATGGGAAAATTCTTTACTTTTTTCTCTCACTTTGGATGTGAAATCGGTTAGAACATCCATATCGTTTTAAAAAAATATGGTTTCCTCCATCCAAGGTCTTGCTCCTATAACTAATCCATTAAACAGTGTTCTAATAGAAAAGAAACTAATCAATGTTGATCAGAAGTTTATTCAACTTGTTTCTCTGGCAGAAGGGTTACCTCGTACAGAAGTTGTTGAAAGTGGAAGGAATTATTGGAGAGGTGTTTGTAGAAGTTTGATTTTTAGATTTCCAGATGACCTCGAAATTTTGAAGCTTGATGTAAGAAGTTATGTAGATAGATCAAAAGGAATTATTCAGATAAGATCTGCAGCAAGATTAGGGCAATCAGATTTAGGTGTAAATCTTAGAAGAGTGGAATATTTATTTAATCAATTAGAGAAATTTTAATTAATCTATTTTTTATAAATTTAAACTTCTTTTTACTGAATAGGTGTGCTTTAATTCATAAGAATATTTGAAATGCCATGGTAAAGATAATCTTAGTTGGAATTATTGTCGCGCTTGTATATTCTCAACCAGACCTTCGTCTTACCGTCGCTGATTGGTTAAAAGCAGCTTCTGATTTTCTAATTGAATCGGTACAAGTAAAACCTTGAATATACTTCTAAATTGATAACTAAATAAGACCTGAGACAGTAATCATTTGTTTAATGCATAGAGCTACGAAAATAAATATTATTATCCTGCTTAATATGTATTTCACTTAAACAAATAAATAGTTTTAGGAACATAATAGAAAATTTTTTTGAAATTTTTGAATAGTTAACGATAATAAGGGATATGAAGCTTAGATTATTTGAGTTCTATTTTATTAAAGACTATTTAAGACCTTGGTTTGGTCTTATTTATTCTTTATTCTTTCTGTTTTTTTTAGGTGCTATTGGCTATCGAATAACAGAGGGATGGGAATGGAGTGATTGCTTATGGATGGTTCTGATCACAATAACCACTATTGGTTTTGGAGAAGTTCAACCTTTAAGCCCTGAAGGCAGGATAGTAACTGTTTTAGTAATCGTTGGCGGATTGATCTTTATTCAATTTACCTTTCAAAAAGCTGTTAGATTATTCGAATCCGGCTATTTTCAAAGAGTAAACGAATTACGTTTTAAAAGACTTCTTAGAAAAATGGAAAATCATGTAATTTTGTGCGGATATGGGAGGGTAGGTCAGGAAATATCTAACCAGATAAAAACGCAAAATATTCCAATTATTGTTGTTGAGAGTGATGAAGATAGAAAAAAGATTGCTGAAGAAAACGGTTTAGAAGTTCTTTGTGCAGACGCCACTCTTGATGAGACGTTAAAACTGGCAGGGTTAGAAAAATGCAAAAGCTTGGTCGTTACCTTACCTAATGATGCTGCGAATTTATATGTAGTTTTAAGTGCTAAAGGGATAAGAAGTTCTATAAGAGTAATTGCAAGAGCTGGAACTGAAGAAGCCGCAAATAAGTTGAGATTAGCTGGGGCAAGTATAGTAGTAAGTCCTTATATTGCCGCAGGAAGAGCAATGGCATCAATGGCATTAAGACCTATTGCTATTGACTTCCTTGATCTTCTCGCCGGAAGTGAATGTGAAATTGAAGAATTTGAATTAAGTAATGATATTAGTCTTTTTGAAACAGCAGAGAAAAGATCACTTTCTGAACTTGGAATAGGCAAAAAAAGTGGTGCAAAAATTTTAGCTATTAAAGAAAATGAAAAGTTGTTTACTAATCCTGGAGGTAATTTCATACTTCAACCAGGACAGGTATTAATAGCATTTGGTAGTAAAGAACAACTAAATATTTTGAACGGACTTTTAGGAAATCTTGTTGTGGCAGTAGAGCTATTAAAATAGATTTATCAAAATAATTTGATATATAAAT
This sequence comes from Prochlorococcus marinus XMU1404, assembly GCF_017696175.1. Taxonomy (NCBI): domain Bacteria; kingdom Bacillati; phylum Cyanobacteriota; class Cyanophyceae; order Synechococcales; family Prochlorococcaceae; genus Prochlorococcus; species Prochlorococcus marinus. Next base: position 69,051 of record NZ_JAAORE010000002.1, read on the forward strand.
CTTTCAATTTTTAAATTTCTTTAATGCTGTAAATTAACTTTATAATTAACAAACTTATTTCTCATTACTAAGTGGGCATTTTTAAAAAAACCCTCATTTTCTCTTCTGTAATTTCATTGATACTTTCTCCATCTGCAATGGCATCAAAAAGATTGAGCGGAGCAGGAGCTACATTTCCCTCGAAAATTTATACTAGGTGGTTTTTTGACTTAGCCAAATCTGGTGGACCAAGGGTTAATTACCAAGCAGTTGGTTCGGGCTCTGGAAGAAAAGCTTTTATAGACCAAACCGTAAACTTTGGTGCATCAGATGATCCTATGAAAGATTCTGATATAGAGAAAGTTACTAGAGGACTTGTTCAAATACCTATGGTTGGTGGAACTATCGCTTTTGGTTATAACTATGATTGCGATTTGAAACTTACTCAAGAGCAAGCAGTACGAGTTGCAATGGGTATGGTTAAAAACTGGAAAGAATTAGGCTGTAAATCAGGAAAGTTAACTTGGACGCATCGTTCTGATGGTTCAGGAACTACTAAGGCTTTCACAAACTCTATGGAAGCATTTTCACCAATATGGACTTTAGGAACTGGTAAATCAGTTAAGTGGCCAGCAGGCGTTGGAGCAAAAGGTAATTCTGGTGTAGCAGGTGTAATTCAAAACACTCCAGGAGCAATTGGTTATGTAAATCAGTCATATATTAAAGGTAATGTTAAGGCTGCTGCACTTCAAAATCTTTCAGGGGAGTTTCTAAAACCATCTGCAGAAGCAGGAGCTAAGGCTCTTAATGGTATTACTTTAGATGAAAATCTTGCGGGTAAAAATCCTAATCCAACAGCAAAAGGAGCGTACCCTATCGCTTCATTGACATGGATACTTGCTTACGAAAAAGGTAATGGTAGAAACACTAAAGCAATCAAACAAGCCTTTAATACATTGTTAAGTGATGAGTATCAAGATAAGGCTTCATCCCTTGGATTTATCCCCTTAAAAGGAGATATTCTTGATAAGTCAAGAGCTGCCGTTGAAAAAATAGGTAGTTAAAAATTTTAATAGATGTCAAATTATCATGACTTTCATATACCTTTAAGTCCTCTTAAAGTCTTTTACAGCATTTAGTAGTAGATTTATAGAGATATTCTTTTTTTAATGGAAGAGAAATTAACTCTTTTCAAGAATCGTAAAAGATTCGGTATCGAAAAAAATATAGATATTATCTTCAAGAATACTGCCCTAGTCTTGTCTAGTTTCGTTGCAATAATACTTTTAGGAATTATTTTAGTAGTTTTTTTTCAGTCATTTGAATCCTTTTCAAGGTATGGCTTGAAGTTTCTAGTAACCTCTGAATGGAATCCAGTAAAAGATGAATACGGAGCTTTTACTGCAATATATGGCACATTAGTAACCTCATTTCTTTCGTTATTAATAACTATCCCTCTAGGAGTTGGAACGGCAATATTTATTACCGAAGACTTTGTACCGAAAGTTTTTAGAGAAATAATAGGTTCTTTTGTTGAATTATTAGCAGCAATTCCATCAGTTGTATTGGGACTTTGGGCAATATTTGTAATGGAACCTTTTTTTAGAGCCTTTTTTGTCTTTTTACATAATTTCTTTGGTTGGATACCTTTATTCAGTACAGAACCTACAGGCAGGAATTCTTTGTTAGCAATATTGATTTTAGTAGTAATGCTTTTGCCAATAGTGACTTCTATTGCAAGGGATTCACTTAATCAGGTTCCTAAAAAGCTAAGAAATGCGGCTTATGGCATTGGAGCAAGTAGATGGAAAACAATATTTTCAGTAATTTTGCCAGCAGCATTATCAGGAATTATGGCAGGTGTTCTATTGGCTTTAGGCAGGGCAATGGGAGAAACAATGGCTGTGACAATGATTATTGGTAATTCCAATGCATTTAGTTGGTCTTTATTATCTCCTGGATATACCATTTCCTCCATGCTTGCAAACCAGTTTGGTGAAGCTGATGGAAGTCAAGTTTCATCACTGTTTTATGCGGCTTTTGTACTGATGATTCTTTCTTTGGTAGTAAATATCTTTGCGCAGTGGCTAGTTAAGAAATTTAGTCTCAAATATTAGATAATTATGAATTCACTCTATTACCAGAAAAGATTATCAAGAAATATAGGAGATAAATTCTTTACTTCTTTATCAGTAATTTGTGCATTGATCGCAATACTCCCTTTGATTTTTCTGTTGACTTATATTCTCATCAAAGGTGGATCCCAAATCACACCAGAACTATTTACTTTAGAACCAAATCCCCCTGGAGATGATTTAGATGCTGGTGGTATTAATCCTGCATTGATCGGAACATTAATAATAACTACCATTGCTTCAATTATCGCCATACCAGTAGGTGTTGGTGGTGGAATATATCTAGCTGAATACTCTAAAGGTGGAGCTTTTTCAAGATTTATTAGATTTGGAGTAAATGTTTTAGCTGGTGTTCCTTCAATTATTGCCGGTGTATTTATTTATGCCTTAATTGTTTCTACAAAAATCTTGTTTGGAAGTATGTATAGCGGTTTGGCAGGAGGTATGGCTCTTTCAATACTGATGTTGCCTACTGTTATTAAGACCACTGACGAAGGTTTAAAGTTAGTTCCTAACGAATTAAGATATGCTTCTCTTGGTGTTGGAGCAAGTATGTATACAACCATATTGAAAGTTACTTTGCCCTCTGCCTTTAGGTCTATTTCTACTGGCGTTGTTCTTGGTATCGCAAGAGCAGCAGGCGAAACAGCACCTTTGATATTTACGGCTTTATTCTCTTACTACTACATAACAGGCTTTGGAGACTTGTTTTATGAGATGGGTTCTTTAGCAGTTCTTATTTATAATTTTGCACTTGAACCTTATGATGCACAGAATAAACTAGCCTGGGCAGCTTCCTTTATTCTTGTTTTATCGATACTATCAGTAAATATATTTTCAAGGATATTAGCCGCTTTTACTGAGAAAACTAAGAGAGTATAAATGATTAAAACTAATAAAAAAATACCAAAGAATATCATTTTATCTCTTGAGAATGTATCTATTAGCTATGGAACTTTTGAAGCTGTAAGAAATGTTTTTTGTAATTTTAAAAAAGGAAATATAACCTCCCTTATTGGACCGTCTGGTTGTGGTAAATCAACTGTTCTTAGATCATTAAATAGGATGAACGATTTGATCCCTAATTGTTCGTTAAAAGGGACTGTCCTCTTTGATGGAACTAATATTTACGATAAAAGAGTAGATCCAGTTGAAGTAAGAAGAAGAATTGGAATGGTTTTTCAACAACCTAATCCTTTTCCTAAATCTATCTACGAAAATATTGCATTTGGAGCAAGAATTAATGGATTTACTGGAGATATGGATGCATTAGTCGAAAGTTCCCTAAGAAAAGCTGCTTTATGGGATGAATGTAAGGATAAATTAAATGATAGTGGTTACTCTTTATCTGGTGGACAACAACAAAGATTATGTATTGCTAGAACCATTGCTATTGAGCCTGAAATAATTCTCATGGACGAGCCATGCTCTGCATTAGATCCGATTTCCACTCTGAAAATTGAGGAGACGATGCACGAACTTAAGAAGAATTACACAATAATAATCGTTACTCATAATATGCAACAGGCATTAAGAGTTAGTGATATGACTGCATTTTTTAATGCTATTGAATATGAAGATGGTGATGGAGGTAAAGTCGGTTATCTTGCGGAATTTAATTCGACAAAGAAAATTTTTAACTCTCCAAAAGAAAAAACTACTCAGGAATATATATCTGGTAAATTTGGTTGATGTTTAATTTTTTACTTTTAAAAGAAAAAAATTTATACCATAGAAGGATGAGGGGTAGACAAACAGTATAAATACTTATATAGTTATCTCGAACTATTAAGTTTATCTTTGAAAAACTATCCTTACCTACCTTTTTTGATTTTTGCAGGGGCTCTAATAACAACTGCAACAATAGGCTTACCTGTATTTACTTCATAATCTAAAAGTATTTCTATTAAGGGTAATCTTATGATTTCAATAATTAATAAACAATTAATTGGAAGTCCTCATAAAACATTATTAAGAGGAAATTTATTTGACTTTATAAAAAAAAGAGAGAATATGAATCTGTGTGGGAGTGAAAAATCTGTATTTAAACCATTGTTAAAGATGGTTACTTTCTAATTTATTTATCATGGATAAAACTAAAGAACAGTTAGAAAAATTGAGAGAGTTCGCAGAAGCATCTCTTACAAAAACCGATGAACTTCAGAAAGTTCTAGCTCAAATTGAAGCTTTAATGTCTAGAGAAGAATCGCAAACTTTATCAAAGAAGAAATAATTATTTAAAAAATAAATTTTAGTTTTTGTACTTTTAATTACATCTCTAGAATTTGATTGTAGTTATTAATTGGTTAAGCAGAACCCGTTCCAAAGTTTTCTGTTAGGTCTCGAGGTCTTACCTTCTTTTAGTAAAAGACCTCTTTAATTTATTTTTGTTTATTATATTTTCTTATAGCCTGTTTATTTAATTTATTACTTTATAGATTTCTCTCAAACAGACATTTACATCGAATAATTCAGTATTTACAACCTCTAATCCTGTTTTTTCTGTAACTTGAACAGTGGCATTACATTCGTCTTGTTTAAGCGCCATGTAACTTGGCTTTTTTTCATCTATATCTAATTCAATACTAGATTCAGTATCTTCTTTATATTGCTCCATTACAAGTGTAAGGGCCTCTATCTCAACGGAAAAATTCTCATTTGCATTTGTCCCAAATGGAATAATAAGAAATGGAAACAAAATCAAGGCTATTAATTTTTTCATTTCTATAAAATGTGTTTATTTTTTTTATAACGTGGATTTTTTAATAAAGGAAGGGGCATTAGTTTTATATTTCATCGTATCTTTTGTACTTAAGAGATCAAGATTTAATGCTTAATTTAGTCGAAGAAAATTTTTAATGAGGCTTGTAAGTATAAATTGGTATATCTAAATGAAAAATTTGAGTCAATTCAATAGGATTTTTCTTAAAATTTTATTTCGATAATTTCTTCTTCAGAAACAATTGCCCATTTTTTAAATGACTTTTTACAGGGATATCCTCCTGTTAAGTCTCCAAATGCAGGAAGATATAAAACATTTTTATTCACATCCATTGCGAAGCACCTAAAAGATAATTTATCTCCTTTGTTTTTTAAATAGATTTTTGGATGATAATGTCCACAAATATTCAAGGTTTTATTTTTTTTTATATTAACTGGTTCATGGCTAAGAGTAATATTTTTAGTTTTTCTAATATCAAAAATTTTTAAATTTTTAATATCACAACCTATATCGTGATTTCCGAGGACGAGTTCAACATTAGTTTTTAGAAGTTCAGGAAGATCCTCAATTTTTTTTTGAAGAGTTTTATCTATTGAATATTTGCTATGGAATAAATCTCCCAATATTATTAACTTTTCAGGACTATATTTTTTTACTATTTTTTTTATTCTTTCGAAATTGCTTTTATCTGAATTATTAGTAAGAGGTATACCATTTTGTTGGAAATACTCAGCTTTCCCAAGATGAATATCGCATATTAACAACTCTTTTGTTTCCGGTAGAAATAATGCTCTAGAAGGAAGCATCTCTAATAATGTATCTTCCCAACAAAATTTAAAAGAACTTTTTTTCATTTAATCACTATATTTTTTTATAAGATTTTCTATTCTTTTTTCTATTGGTTCATTGCTTAAAGTATTTTTAAGTCTTTCAACTAATAAAGGGAAAGCAAAAGGAGTTGGAGTTTTTATCTCGTTTAGTAGCATTTTTAAATTTTTTAATCTTTCTAATGATCTAGATATTCTTTTATTTTCTAATTGATATTCTTTAACTTCTTGATGCGATTGTTTTATTAAAAGATGACCTTCTTCATATTTAGTAAAGACATCGTAGAAAAGACTTGAACTTATTTGAAGTTGAGAGGATGTCTTTGTTTTGGTTGGATTATTTTGATTTACAAGTCCACTTATTTGGGCAATATTTTTAAATCTACGTTTTGTTAATTCTGAAAAATTAATTGCATTTTCTAGATCTTTTTCTAATTTTTTGTTATCTAAAAAGTAATCAGCTTCTTTTTTTATTATGGAAAAATCATAATCTTCTGCGGTAGTTAAGCTGAATCCAAAATCATTAGCAGTAATACTAAATGTAGATTGTTTTAATTTTGCCAATCTTAAAGCCCATAGAAATGCAATTCCTTCATTTACAAATTTGCCATCAAGTGTAAAAACAAAAAGATTTGATAAATCCTTGGTTTTATATATTTCTATAAGGAATTCATCTTTCTTTGGAATATTTGAGAGAATCTTTTGTTTCTTCAATATTGGGCGTAATGAATTTAGTTCGGGATTTAAGTAATCATAATTTTCTAATTTATTGCATATATCTATTTCTTTTCTCAAACTTTCACAAAGTAGATCAGAAATTGCCATTTGACCTCCAACCCATGCAGGAATTAGAGAACTTTTTTTTGTTGATTTTTTAACATATAAAATCATATCTCTTATTCTTACAAATTGAAGCATTTTGCCGGCAAAGTAAAATGTATCTCCGGGATTTAATTTTGAAGCAAAATTTTCTTCTAAATTTCCTAAAGATTTACCCTTTATATATTTAACATTCACAAATTTGTCACTTGTAATTGTCCCAATATTGAACTTATGAATTCTTATTAAAGATTTGTCTTTTACAAAATATTTAAAGTTTCGATTATTATTTTGTGATTCTTCTTTAACTATCTTTTTATATTTTGGGTATGCTTTAAGACATTTTCCTCCATATTCTAAAAAGTCAAGACACCAATTCCAATCTTGATCTTTTAAGTTTCTATAACTCCAGCAATTTTTAATTCTTTCTTTCTCAATTTTCGGATCAAAGCCATTTCCGCATGCCAAACTTATTAGATGTTGTAGAAGCACATCATAAGATAATTCAGGAAGTCTAATTTCCTCAGATATACCACTTTTTATTATTCTTCTCATTGCACTAATCTCTAATAACTCCAAAGAATTAGTAGGCATAAAAATTATTTTTGATTTTCCACCTGGTCTATGAGCACTTCTTCCCGCTCTTTGGATAAGTCTAGCTAAATTCTTTGCACTGCCAATTTGAACTATTTGATCTACAGGTTGGAAGTCAACACCCAAATCTAATGAGCTGGTGCAGACTACCCATTTTATTAATCCGTCTTTAACCCCCTCTTCAACTCTTTTTCTATCTTCTTTATCGAGTGAGCCGTGATGAAGTGCGATTTTGTCTTCCATTTCTGGGAGAAAAAATTTAAGACATTGATACCATCTTTCAGATTGATTTCTTGTATTTGTGAATAATAAGGTGCTTTTATTTTTATCTAATATTTTTAAAAGTGTAGAATGACTTCTAATTCCAAGATGACCACTCCATGGAAAGGTCGTTTCCTCCTCAGGTAAAACACTTATAATTTCGATCTCTTTTTGAATATTTGTGCTTATTATTTTGGGCCTAATAGCCCTCATACCAACTATTGCTCTTGCAGCTTCTTCAATATTTCCAATAGTTGCAGACATTGCCCAAATTTGTAAATTTTTTATATTACCTCTGAGCCAACTTAAAGATAATTCGCACTGGTTACCTCTTTTACTACCCATCAATTCATGCCATTCATCAATAATTATTGATGACAACTCCTTAAATAGACTATTAGATTCTTTATTAGAAAGTAAAAGAGATAGAGACTCTGGAGTCGTTATAAGAATATTAGGTGGTTTAGCTAATTGCTTTTTCTTTTCATATGATGTGGTATCCCCATTCCTAATTTCAACAGTGATTTCTTTGTCAAAATGCAAAGCTGCTAACCGGATGGAATTTTGTAAATCTCTAGTTAGAGCTTTTAAAGGCGTTATTAATAATATATTCACACTTTTATTATTTTTGGGATCTTCTATCTGTGAAAGAGGTCCCATTAATGCAGCATAAGTTTTGCCACATCCAGTAGGGACCTGTATTATTCCATTCTCTCCATTTAAAAATGCTTCCCAAGATTCGATCTGGTAGGATAATGGCTCCCATCCATTCGTGGAGAAAAACTGTTTAATCTTAGAAATCAAATTATTTTGATTTCTATTTTGCATACTATTTTGTGTAATATTTTTCATGATATTTTTTCTATAAGATCATAAGCATTCTTAAGGCTATCTGCATCATTAATTTTTTTATCTTTTCTCCATTTTGTTATTCTTGGAAATCTTACTGCTATGCCTGACTTATGACGTTTTGAAATTTGTATTTTATCAAAAGATATTTCGAATACCATTGCTGGTTTTAATGATCGAACAGGACCAAATTTTTCTATTGTATTTTTCCTTATCCATTTATCCAGCTCTTTAATCTCAATATTCTTTAAACCAGAATATGCACTGGCAAATTTAATCAATTCTTGGTCTTTCCATAATGCAAAACTATAGTCTGTATATAGACCAGCTCTTCTACCGCTTCCGACTTTAGCGTAAATTAGAACAGCATCAAGTTGCATAGGATCAACTTTATATTTCCACCAAATACCTTTTTTTCTTCCAGAGGTGTATGGAGACATTTTGTTTTTAATTATTAATCCTTCAGTATTATTTTCTCGAGATTTCTCTTTATAAGTTAAAGCATCAGGCCAATCTTTAGGATTGATTAAATCACATATTCTGAAAATATCAGAGATATTATTATTAGTTTTATTTTGCCATTTTGAAAAATATTTTTCTAACTTAATTCTTCTATTTTCTAATTTAATTCCTCTTATATCTCTTCCATTAATCTCTAAAAGATCATAAGCAATAAAAATAATTGGATATTTTATTTGGATTGACCTAGTAGGAGATTTTCTATTTATTCTTTTTTGAAGTAAAGAAAAATCAAAGGCAATTTGGTCTTTAAAATTCCAAACTAATAATTCCCCATCAAGAACAAAATCATCTTTTATACGCTCCATTTCCTCTACTAATTCTGGGAAAGATTCATTTACTAATTCTTGCCCTCTTGTCCATAACGAAACATGGCTTGATCTTTTAACTAATTGAATCCTAATACCGTCGTATTTCCATTCAAATTGAAAATCATTTATTGAATGTTTGAAGATTTTATCTTCAAAGTTATTTGCCAGAAGAAATGGAAATGGTTTAGAGTTTAACTCTTCAAGATTGATATTCTTGTTAATTAAAAATTCATATGAATTTATTGAAGGCTTGAAATTGCCCATCAACCTATGAGAAATAATTTCTTCATCAATATTATTTAGTTTTGATAATGATTTTGTTATTAATCCGATAGAGACTCCTACTCTAAAAGTGCCTGTAAGAATTTTATTGAAAATTAGATGGTTATCTTCAGGTAATGTTTCCCAAATATTTTTAATTTTTAAATTTTTATCCTCCTCATTAAGTTTTGATAATTCAGGTATTGATATGCTTAGTAATTCATTGAGACTTATATTTGATAATTTTTTATTTCTGGAAGTTGTTTTATTTTTAAGTAATAACGTTATTACCTCAGCAGAATCACCAACTTTTAAATAACAGGTATCAATTAACCATTGAGGATATTCATATATTTGTGAAAAAAGATTTTTTAAATATCTTCCACTAATAAATCTCTTATTACTTTTTCCAGTTAATAAATAGATTGCCCATGAATTATCAATTGGTTCATTTGATAAAAAATATCTTTTTAAAACTTCAATTTTATTATTTGTACTATTAATTGAATCTAGATCGCCAAATAATTCTGAAAATTTCTTTAAGCTCATATTTATTTACCGAAGAAAAGAACATTTATTGATTCCTTCTCAACTAAATATTTACTTAAGGCTTCACTATCTCCATGATGAAAAATTACATTTTTTGCTTCAGACTTTTTTACTACTTCCAGAATCCCATCCCAATCTGCATGATCAGAAATTGCGAATCCTTTATCATATCCTGATCTTTTTCGTAGAGCTCTTATTGACATCCATCCACTCGCAAAACCTGTTTGAATATTTTTAAAATTTTTTAGATAAGAGCCTTTACTTAAAGATGGCGGTAATAATATTAGACTTCCCTTAAGTTCATCAATCTTTTTTTTATTTTCGATTTTTATAGTATCTTTAATATCAATTCCAAGTTCCTTATAACAATTGTTCATTTCATAAATACTGCCATGGGAATAAATATTACCTTTAAAATTTGTTTGACTAATTTCGTTTAACAATCTCTGAGCTTTTCCAAGTGAATAGCAGAAAAGTAAAGAAGTTTTTTCTGGCGAATTTGTTACCCATTTTGAAATATCATTTGCTATTTTACTAGTCTCATCCCACTTGAATATTGGCAAACCAAAAGTACATTCGCTTATTAAATAATCAGTTTTTACTATTTCATATCGTTTGCATGTCTCATCTTTTTGTAGCTTAAAGTCACCTGAAATCAGCCATTTTTCTTCTCCAAAAATAAATCTTATTTGACTAGATCCAAGGATGTGTCCTGAAGGATGAAAAGAAATATTTATACCATTTATCTTGAATTCTTCTCCATAATCAAAAGTCTTAATTTTGAGATTATTTCCAACTCTTTCTTTAAGAATTATCGCAGTCTCGTATGTGGAAATGTATTCTTCACAGCCAAATGTAAAGTGATCAAAATGAGCATGGGTTATTAATGCACTTTTTACTGGCTTTCTTGGATCAATCCAAATATCAGCAAGTTCACAATAAAGACTTCCATCATTATATCTAATTAAAACTTCTTGCTTAGTTCTCAAAACTGCATCTCTTACAATGAAGTTAATTTAGCGAATTATGTCCATGCTTGTTTTGATAAAGCTATTGCAGAAATTGTTAATAAAGCAATAACTACAAATTTGTTGCTCCAATTTGTCATGAATGAACTTATTCTGTTAAAAGAAACTCTATTAGATGGCTCAATATTTTTCTGAATAAGAATGTGATGATTCTCATTTTTTTCTAAGTAATTTAAATTTCTAATCTCATTTATTAATTTAGATTCGCAAGTTGAGAGTTGTTCAACTTGATTTAATAAATGAATATCTTCTGGTCTTAATAAAGAATTTAATTCTTTAATTTGGTTTTCGTTTTTCAAGAGAAATTCATTAACTATCTCATTTGTTCCTAACCCCTTTTTAATCTTTAAAAGAATATCATCTCTTTTCCAGGATTTATCAAGAGAATTTAAAATTTTAATTATGGTCATCTTAAGTATTTTTACCTATGATAAATCATTATATTTTTTTTCTGTGACTTATTCCTTTTAGTAATTAGGAAAAATTATTTTTATTTAAGATTTGCGTATAAGTCTGTTTTCGAAATAATTTATCTTTACCTTTTCTAAAATTTTACTTGCACTACTTTTGGTTTTAACTTTATTTAAATTGATCACTTCATCAGAAGCATTCTTGCCTGTTTCAAAATAATATTTAATTTTTTCTAATTCTTCTTTATTTAATCTTTTTGTAGCGCCTTTGGCGTTGATTCCAAGTTTTTTGCAGGCTAATAGTACTCTATTACTTTCGACTTTAAGCTCTTTAGCAATTGTAAAAATTGGAGTGTTGATAGACATTATTGTTTTTCTATGGGATTTATTATTAATAATATATTTTAAATTAATAATTAACTCTATTTTTAACTATTATTAATTTCAAATTTTCTTTTTAAATTAAGCAACATCATCTTCTACATTGTGTAAATCATTAAACTTTTTTTTCATCGTCGGGTTATTTCTAGTTAATTTCTTTACCGTTAAGTCCTGAGATTTGCTGCCAGCAGTTAAAAGATGTTTTTTTGAAAGAATTAAAGCCTCTTTAGTTTTTTGTAAATGGGTTATTGATTTATCAATTTCTGAAATTGCATCATTAAATCTATCTTGGGCCAGTGTAACATTTTTACCAAATGCATTCTTAAATTTCTCAAGTGTACTTTCAAAATTAGTTATGTCATAATTTTCGCGTTTCATTAAGTCAATTTGTGATTTGTATTTTAAGGATTCCATAGATGCATTTCTTAATAGAGAAATAATAGGTAAGAAAAATTGCGGTCTTATGACATACATTTTTGGATATCTATGAGAGACATCTACTATTCCTGCATTATAAAGTTCACTATCTGGTTCAAGAAGCGAAACTAGTACTGCATACTCACAAGATTTTTGCCTTCTATCTTTATCTAATTCTTTTAAAAAATCTTCATTTTTTCTTTTATTAGTTCCAGTTTCGCTTTCGTTTTTCATCTCAAACATTATAGATATTACTTCTGTTCTGTTTTCATCAATTTCTCTAAATATATAGTCACCTTTACTTCCTGAAGTAACATCATTATCCTTTTCGAAATATGAGTTTTTAAATGCAGAGGCACGATTAAGATTAAATTGAGTTTCGCAATGGATTTCTAATGTTTCGCCTATCATCTTTGTAGATAATTTTGATTTCATTTCTCTTAACTCCTGAATAGTCAGGTCTCTTTCACTAATTTTGCTTTTAAACTTTTCTTCAATTAATTTTTCGTTTATTGATTGTTCAAGTTTCATCTTTTCGATGCAATTTGTTAAAGATGAGTTTTCTCTTTCTAGGTTAGTAACAGCTTCATTGATTTTATTTTTTAAAGATAATTCTGAAATTAAAGACTGGTTTTTAAATTCATCTTTTATTTTGATTAACTCATTATTGAGTGAATTAATTTTATTTGTTGCTTGATTTCTTAAATCATTTAGGGCATTTGCTTTCTTTTCTTCTGCCAACTTCAATTTAGATTCAAGAGCTTGGATCTCAGTTTCTTTAATACTGTTTTGCTCTATTAATTGTATTTTTAACTCTCGTTTTAATATCTCCAAAGCTTTTTTATTATCTTCTTCAACCAAAAGAAGTCTCTCTTTTATTTGTTTATTAAATTCTTCGTCTTTTATTTGAAGAAGTATTTCTTCAAAACTACTGGGGTCAATTCGGAATGTTTTGCCGCATGAAGGACATTTAATATCTTTCATTTTTTAAAAACAAAATTAATATTAGTAACGGTTTAATATTCAAATTAATTAAAAAGAATATTATCCTTGATTAAGAATAATCAATGATTCATTGTTATGCATTAAAAAATAAAATAAATTTTCGAAGGAAGTTATATTAATCCAGATTCTTTAAGAATATTAATTTTATTTGCTAACTCTATATCAGCTGATGAAATTGATCGATCTAATGTTTTATGAGAAGAAACTGTATAACCACTGTCATCAACAAATTCATCTTCTGCATCTTCTAAATGAATATTTTCACTTTTCACCTCTTTTAAAATATCCGATTTGTATAAATTTGATTTCTTAATATTGCTATATCCAAAATTCGCAATACCTCTGGCATCTAATGCCTCTTCAACTAAAATCCCAACAACTTTAGATCTACTAATAGATTCACTTTTGGATATCTCGTCAATAATTTCAAGTACCCTTTTTCTAGGTAGATATCCAATCCTTTTGACTTTATTTTCCATGAAACTAAATATATGTCGTTATTGTAACACTTCTGTCAAATAGGATCAGATTTTGAATTCTAGTTGTTTAGAGTAAAATTATTTAATAAATTATTATTTCTGTTAAATTTCAGAGAAAAATTTTCTCAGTTTGTAATTATAATTGCTTTATATGTAATCTCTCTAATTTCCCTTTATGATTAGTTAAAAATTTTAAAACCTTTTTATTTAAATTCTAAATGTAATGAAAGATAAAATTTATGATAATGCTGACAGCTTCGCGATGTCATTCGACGAGGTATGGGAAAAAATTGATTGTGAGGATTTACGATTAAAGATGGATAAAGTAATTGAACATTTATCGGATCATCCTTTTTTAGTCTCTAATCCAGAAAATGCAAGAAAAATTGCTGAATTTAGGATTTTTTCATTAAAAAAATTTAAATAATTTATTAAGTTTAATTTTATTTCTAAAAACTAAAGAATTAGAAATTTGGTGAATTGAAAAACCCTTTGCTGTATAAAAATATTGTTATTCCAATTATTGGACCTATGCCAAATATAAAAAGGACTAATTTTGCAGAATTTTTATTTTGACTTTTTTCTTTATTAATTTTAATAGAATTAGTTTTGATTTTCTTGGTTTTTTTGTTTTTCATGAGAAATATATTACTACATAGTAACTTTGAAGATTTTTGAAAAGTTTTAAACCTTTAATATTTCCCCAATTTGATCAAATATAGATGGGAATCTTACAAACATAATATTGTATAATGTTACTAATGAAAAGTTAATATGAGTGCAACTAAGAGAGAGGAAGTAAGTTCTCACCTTAGATATATAAGGTTAGAACTTAGAGAGATGCATCAGATGCTTATCAAAGACGATTTGTTACCAGATCTCAACGAAGCAAAGGAAGTACACGCACAACTTGATGCTTTACTTGATTTATTATCAGATAAAGAATTAAAAAAGATAAAAAGTCAATATGGAAATTTTTAATTATCTAAATTAATTAGAAATAAATTTAGCTGATTCTATTTTTTTGCGATTATCGTGCATTTGTTCTAATTTGTTATATATTTCTTTAATTTGGATTTGCAATATATCAGTAGAGTTTATATTGCTTAATGCATCCATTGCAGAAAGCAAACTTTCTTTGGCATCTACTAAATGTCTACATTCTTTACTACCTGCTTCGTATGACATAGGAATTTAATAAATTATCATTATCACAACTATATAAATTAATGTTCCGTATTGCTTGATACTCTTATCAAATCAAAGCTTATTATTGTCATTTTTAATACAAATTTAATATATTTTTTTATTATATTTAAAAAAAAACTATGCATGAAAATTCAAATAATTATAAATTTTGTATTAAGGTTGCATTAGATAACGCAAAAAAAAGAATTAATCTACTTAATAGTAAAGATAAAAAGTCCGTTTTAGAAGAATATAAGGAATGGATGAAGGATGGTATAAGTAATCATTCGGTTTTATTAATTAGAGAAGATCCAATTATTTAAAACTAATAACAACCTTTCTAATTCTTTTCATTAGAAGTAACCTTAAACAGAAAATAAAGGCTTATAATAAAAGTCATTATTAGAAATATAGTTAAAGAAGAAAAATTATACATAATAAAATTTTAAGATTTTTATATAATAACAGTTTTTTTAAATCCCTTTTTTATTCAATTTCATCTTAAAAGCGAAAAGATAAATTTCTTTAAATTTTCTCTCTCTAAAGAAATTTCTTTAGACTTATAATTTTTTAGTTTCTTAAAAATTGAATCTACTAATTTTTCTGGTATTGGATTCATAATCTTAAAGTCATTTTTCTAACAAATAAATTTTCTCTTCTCCAATTTTATCTGGCTTTGTTAATTTACACCCTTTATCTTTTTCCATATCACAATCTATTGTGGCAGGAACAGATTTCCATGTACAAATTTTTTCTTGAGAATCTTCTTTTAAAATAATCCATCCATCATCTAAGTATTTTGAAATCCCATCTTGTCCGCACGAAAACTTTATTTCCATTCTTTCCTTTTTTGGATTGTTCTTATCCTTAACATCATCTTCTGAATTAATTATAGGTTTCTCATTATTTAATGATGCTTTACAGGAAGTTAAAAAAGCTAAAGTTATAATTATTTGTGAAAACAATTTTACCCTTTTCATTTTTCTATCTTTTGATTACTAAAGTTATATAAATTATAGTTTATTTTGATTCTATCAATTTTAATAACTGATCCACTTTACTAATCAATGTTTTAACCTCATCTGGCTGAGGCAATATTAATTCTTCTGTAACTGCTAAATGCATCTTTTTTAAGTTTTGTCTTAAATCTTTCAAATGCATTTTTACATTTTCTTTTTTTTGTCTAACATCAGTCATAGGATTAAAATTTAAATTTAATTTAGACTTAAAAAAACCATTATAATATTCTTTGGGTTATTTAAAAAAATAAATTTTTAATTTTCAATTTCATAGATTTCTTTCCCTCCATAACAAAAATTAGTTGATAACATTTTTAATTCTCTTCTATTGATTCTTGCAATATTTTTATTTTTAACAATATAATTCTTGGCTATACTTTGACATTCTAATTTGTTTTTTGCATGTTTAATAACTGGATAAAAATATGCTAATGAAATAAATCCAAACAAAAATGTTATTAATATTTTTTTATCATTTTTAATAAATTCTTTGGATTGTTTTTTGGCTTTTAATATTTTTATTAGTAAGTTATCTGGCAATCCTATCTGAACAAATAACAACTCTACCCACCATGGAAGATCTTTATCTTTTTTTTTCTTTGAGTTTTCGGTTGCATTCATTTTCTTAACTGCATAATTTTGTTTTTTGACATCTTTGTGATTAATTGTTTCTTTTTTATTCATATCAACAATTAACTTCTTGGAATATAGAAGGTTTATTTTGATTTGGAAACTATATATTCATTTTATAAGTTTTAATTTAATTTATCTATGTATTTGAGTATTGTAAATTTGTATTTAAATAAAATTTATAGATGCCAAAAAAAAGAAGGAAGTTAAATAAAGATTTCGAGAAAAAAATATATTCATCAAAAAAAAATGTTGAATTAGTTTTGGCGAAAATCTATGACATTGATGATGAAGATATACAAAAGGAATATATGAGTGCATTTAATGGAGTTGTTTACTCATATGATGAATTAAAAGAAGATTATGAACAGCTAGGATTTAATGATAATTCTGAAGAACTTCTTACAAAATATAAAAATGCTTTTAATCTTTTCGAATCAGAATTTGAAATTTAAACTATAGTTATTTTTTAAATGGTATTACAGGGATTTCAATTAATTTCCCTTTTTTTAGATCTAATTTTTTTTCTTGCAAACTTTTTATGCAATTTGATACTCTTCTTTCTGGTTTACAAATTCTTTTTATTTGGTAGTTAGTTAAGGAGAATGATTTATCTCCAATTATTAGCAAAGCAAACAAAAAAAAGCATAAATTTAAAACTGATTTCATTATTTTTTAGATAGAAAATATATTTATTATAAATTTCAATTACTATTATAAATATCTATAATCTGTTTTAATTCATCTTTACTTAAGTCTGTTGAAATAAAAACTTCTTGGGCTGTTCTCCCTTTTCTTGCTATAGCCTTGAACCCGTTTATGGTTTTAACTGATAATCTTATTGTTAATTTTGATGATCTTCCTCTAACTCTTGATATTACTGCGGGAGTTACAGTCTTAATATTTATGTTAAGAGCTAACTTTTGCAATAACGGAATCAGACCTTCAATATGTGTACTATGATTTAATACTAACCTGCCCAATTTTTTATTAGTATTATATTTATAAAATTTTGTTTCTGAGAGATTAACTTTAACTAAGAAATGACAAAAAAAATTTAAGTTCTGTTATATTTTATATAAGTTTTTAAATCTAATGATCTTTCAAATAGGTTGGGCTGCATTAGCAGCAATTTTTACTTTCTCAATTGCAATGGTTGTTTGGGGTAGAAATGGTGATGGTTCTATTGACATTTGACTTGTCTTCAAATTATGAAGTCTATTTAAGTAAATTTCTTATTACTACATCATTCGTTTTACTTATATTCATCACTTTTGCTGTAATTTATATATCTTATATTTCATGGAAGGATAAAAAAAGGTTGAAGAAATAGAATTTATTTTTTTTGATCTTTTTTCTTATCTTTTATTTTTAGTTCTTCAATTAATTCTTTTGCTTGTTCCATTTTTGATAAAGTGCTTTTATAAATTCCAATATCTTTTTCTGCCTTATTAAAAGATATTCCTAATTTTTCAAAAATATTTAAGATCTCTTTATTCATTTCAGATTCTTTTTTTTCCTTAAATTCTTGAGAATTTGAAATTAATATGTATAATCCTAAGTTCAATATCCTTGAAGGATAAAGTTTTGTTTTGCTTTTTTCAATTAATAATTTCAATAAATCTTTTGATGATTTATCCTTAAATTCCTTCTGAAATTTTTGAGAAATCTCCTTAATCCCCTTCGATTCAAAATTTGTAGAACTGCATAAAGATTCAAAAAGTAGATCTAAATGTTTCTCTGGTTGATATCCTTTGGTTAATTCTTTGAATGTTTCGGTGAGTCCAATACAAAAAAGATTATCTTGTGTAAATTCATTTTGATGATTTAAAAGATTTAGTTCGACAAGCATTTCATCAACTATCTTTTTATATAAACCCGGAATAACGTATGGGAATTGTTCATGAAATAACTTTTTGCTATCAGAAACAGTCAATTTTTCTTTCAATTTTTTATATGTAAACCTTAATAAGGTTAGCGTATGTTGACTCAATATCGTTAATATCTAATAAACAGATAAATATTATTATGATCCCTTTAGTTTTAGAAGAATCAGGTGGTAGTGAAAGAGTCTTTGATATTTATTCGAGGCTATTAAGAGAGAGGATAATCTTTTTAGGAGAACAAGTTACTAGTGAAACGGCTAATAGAATTGTTGCTCAATTATTATTCCTTGAAGCCGAGGATCCTGAGAAAGATATCTATATGTACATAAATTCACCAGGAGGATCAGTCTACGATGGTTTAGGCATCTTTGATACGATGCAGCATGTCAAACCTGATATTCACACAGTTTGTGTGGGGTTGGCAGCTAGTATGGGTGCATTTTTGTTGGCAGCAGGTACTAAAGGTAAAAGAAGTAGCCTTAGGCATTCAAGAATTATGATTCATCAACCACTTGGTGGAGCTAGAGGACAAGCAAGTGATATAAGGATTCAGGCAGATGAAATTCTGTTCTTAAAAGAACGTCTTAATTCTGAATTATCAGAGAGAACTGGTAAGGATTATGAAACTATAAAAGAAGATACTGATAGAGATTTTTATATGTCCCCAAAAGAGGCTGTTGACTACGGGTTAATAGATTTAGTCTTAGATAAGAAGCCTGTGAAAGTTTAGCTTAATAATTGAGGTGTTCTCTCTTTCTTAGGAATAGTAGTGAATTTTGAAAGAATACCTGTAAATTCTTCTCCATCTAATGTTTCTTTTTCTATTAATAAATCTACTATTTTATCCATAGCTTCTCTATTTTTGCTGACGATAGAATAAGTTTCTTTATAACATTCCTTAACCATAACCCTTACACTTTCATCAATTTGCTTGGAAATTGAATCAGATACTTCACTTCTAGTCATCAAATCTCTACCAACAAAAACTTCTTGATTGCCACCTTCTAAAGCTATTGGACCTAAATTACTCATTCCGAATCTGGTAACCATTTGTCTAGCCATAGAAGCCACTTGTTGGAAATCACCTCCTGCACCAGTTGTAATCTCACCTTTTCCGAAAACAACATCTTCAGCAGCTCTTCCACCTAATGCCCCCATTATCCTAGCTTTTAACTGTGCTCTACTAACGAGGGTTTGTTCATCATCTGGAGTGAACCAAGTTAAACCTTTTGCTTGACCTCTTGGAATGACTGTTACTTTTTGAACGGGGTCATGTGCTTTAACAAGTGAACCGATCAGAGCATGGCCAACTTCATGATATGCAATTAACCTTTTACTTCTTCCGTCTGTTAATGGAGAACCCTCCATCCCAGCAACAATCCTATCTACTGAGTCATCTATTTCTGAAATACTTATGGAGTCTTTTCTCCTTCTAGCTGTTAGGATAGCCGCCTCATTTAGCAAATTTGCTAAGTCTGCCCCAGTAAAACCAGGCGTTCTTCTTGCAATGCTTTCTAGAGTTAAATCCTCTTGAAGCTTCTTATTTCTTGCGTGAACTTCAAGTATTGATAGTCTCCCTTTTATATCTGGTGCGTCAACAGTTACTTGTCTATCAAATCTACCTGGTCTCATGAGAGCTGAATCCAAAACATCAGGTCTATTTGTAGCTGCAATTATAATTATTCCACTATTTCCTTCGAATCCATCCATTTCGGTGAGCAATTGATTAAGAGTTTGTTCCCTCTCATCGTTACCTCCTCCAATTCCAGCACCTCTTTGCCTTCCAACTGCATCAATCTCATCAATAAAAATTAGACAAGGACTATTTTCTTTAGCCCTTTTGAAAAGATCTCTGACTCTACTTGCACCAACACCAACGAACATTTCAACAAATTCAGAACCTGATAATGAGAAGAATGGCACTCCTGCTTCCCCTGCAATAGCCTTTGCTAAAAGAGTTTTTCCTGTTCCTGGAGGCCCAACTAATAAAACACCTTTGGGAATTCTTGCTCCGACAGAAGTAAATTTTTCTGGTTTTTTTAGAAAAGTTACGACTTCCTGTAAATCCTCTTTAGCTTCATTTACACCTGCTACATCGTCAAAAACAACTCCAGTTTCTGCTTCCATTGCAAACCTTGCCTTTGTCTTTCCAAATTGCATGGCTTGACCAGGCCCTCCTGGCATACCGTTTGATCTTCTGGCTAATAGAATCAAACCACCAATTAAGACGGCTGGGAAGAGTAAATTACCTAAAATTCCTAATGCAGGTGGGGCAGTTTTAACAGGATGTACATCAAAACTAATTCCCTCATTTTTTAAAACATTAATGAGTTCAGGTGTTAAGCCTGGGAGATCAACTCGTAATCTTTGAACTTTATTGTCTAAATCTGAATCTACTGTTTCTATAACCGCATTTCTACCGCCCTCATATATATCAACCGATGTAACCCTTCCTGAATTAACGTAATCTAAGAATCTTCCATAGCTTACTCTTGCTACTGCAGAATTTCTTGGAGCAACTGTTGTACCATTAGATTTTAATGAATCAATATTGTTAGAAGATAAAAATTGGTAGGAAAGTGCAATTACTAAAAGTATAGGTAAGGCCCATAAAATTAATGTTTTAAATTTCTGATTCATTAATTTGCTTTGTTTGATTAATTGATTCTAGAATGAAACAATGCATTTCGTTGATATTTTTCCTATCTTTGTGCTTATATAACTCCTTAATGTATTTAATATTATTAATGAAATTTGAAATCAAAGACAAGGTTAAGTTGATTGCTCCAGTCTCTTACTTAAAGACTTCAGATAACATGCCAATGTTAAGACCTCCTGATTTAGTGGGGATAGATGAAATTGGAGAAATCCTATCAATAAAATCTCCAGAGACTGTTGAAGTAAAGTTTAGAAGAGGGTCATTTTTAATTGATGTGAATAAAATTGATAAAATCTAAATTAAAAGTTTTTCTTCCAAAGATCACTAATGGTTGAACATATTTTTTTATTACCAGAAATACTTAAAAAAGGTTTTGAAAAATACTTTTTAGTCAACTCAAGAATATCTAATGAAGATATTTCTTCTATTTTTGAATTTAAATAGTTTTCTGAATTAGGTTGTATCCCATAGCTAAGTAATTGTATCTTCCGCTGTAAAATTTCATCTAAAGATTGATCATTTAAAAGAAAAGAGCCTTTTAATTTTTCTTTAGCTAAAACTATTTCATTGTCACTCAAGGGGTTTAAAAGTAAATTTTTCCAGAGTGACGATAAAAGTTCAAAAGCAAAAAGAGCATTTTTATTGGAAACTGATAAATAAATTAAAAATGGAGCGTTTCCACTTCTAACAGGATTAAAAACACCAAGATCGTATGTGATGCCGTATTTTTCCCTAAAAATTTTAAATAAAGCAGCGCTCATTCCATAAGATAAATATGATTCCAAAACTTTAAATGGCAGGTATTCATTACTTCTACGGGAACAAGTTTGATTCCCTATCATCATTATCGTTTGATATGATTCATTACTTGCGGAATCAAATCTTTGCAATGTATCTAAGTCAGAATTTATAAGGCAAGGTTTTTCTTTTTGGTTTTTTTGATTTAATGTTTTTAAATTTTCACCTTTTATTTCTGAATTGTTTGAAATTATAAACTTATCTCTACTTTTGAAATTTTTGAATTCAAATAAAATATCTTCATAGTTTATTTTTGAGACATCATTCGCATTTCCAATTGTACTGAAAGCATAAGGATGGTTTGAGTAAACAATTTTTCTCCAATTTTCAAAACACTTAATGAATGGATTCTCTTTATCTTTTTTTATCAAATCAAAAGATGATTTTTTAACTTTTTGAAATTCAACTTCTGAAAGAATTGGCTTATTTATTATTAAATCTATTAGAGGTAGTAATTTGCTGAAATGTTCGTTTAGAGATTTAAGGCTTATCGAAATCCCATCTTCAAATACTTCTTGATTTAATTCTGCTCCATGAGACTCAATAAATTCCGAAAGGACATAATTATCAAAGCCTTCGCATCCTCTAGTAAGTAATGAACAAAGGATTTTGTTTATACCTTTTTTGCCAATACTATCCATATCACTACCCCCTTTAATCCATATTGAAGCAGTTGAAAAGTTTCTTTTTTTCTGATTTAAAAAATATCTTTTTAACATTTACTAGGGAATGCGATTAATGTGAATTTATCTCCACTGATATAGTCTGTGATCTCTTTAAAATTATCCAAGTCATTCCAATGTTTTAAATGAATACCTAAATTATTGATTGAGGATCTTCTTCCCCAAAGAAGTTCATTGCCAAAGAATGAAGAGAGCTGTGTAGATGTTTCTAAATTAAATACATAATTGCTTTTTACAATATTTATAGCTTTTTTTATTTCATCAAACGTCAAGACTTTAAAATTTGAAATTTCATCAATTATTTTATTAATTTTCTTTTCTACATAAAATATATCTTTATATTCACAACTCGCTTCAATTATAAATAATCCGCCTAATTCTCCAGCATTTACATCTACATATACTGATTCAACAAGATTAGTATCTTCTCTTAAAGTTTTTACTAATCTACTGTTTCTTCCTACAGAGAGTATTGATGCTAGTATCTCTAGCCCAATAATTATTTTTTGGTCACTGAGGTTTGGGATAAACCAAGCCATAAATATTCTTGAAAACTCCAAATTATCGAACTTAATTAACTCTCTGCCATGCCTAATTTTTAGAGAGGGTTTATTTTTTAGATTTCCTAAATATGGATACTTAAAAATTGGATTTTTATTTATCCCAGATAGATCACTTTCTTCAAAAATTTTGTAAATTTCTCCTGAGAGATTACCGGCAATTGCAATACAAATTTTTTCAGAAGTGTAATGTTTTCTATGAAATTTCTCAAGGTCACTTATTCCCAATTTTTGAATAATATGTTCAGTTCCCAGAATCGAATTGGCATAACTTGGACTTAGCCAAACCCTTTTTAAAAAATAATTAAATAATCTTTCTTCAGGCTGATCATTTTGTTGTTTTATTTCATCAATAACCACCCCTTTTTCTTTTATAAATTCATCAGGATTAAAATTTGGAGAAAAGACAATATTTGTCAAAAGAGCAAGTGATTCTCTAAAGTTAGTTGGTGGAACAAGGACGTGGTAATGCACATCATCGTAACCTGTTGAAGCGTTGCTTAATCCGCCAAGTGATTCAATTTTATAGTCAAATTCACCTGGCATTATTTTGTTAGATCCTTTAAAAATCATATGCTCTAGAAAATGAGCAGTGCCATTTTTATCAAACTCCTCAAATGAAGAACCTGCTTTGCACCAAATATCAATGCTTATAAGCGGTAATTCTTTATTATCCACAAACACACATTTAGTTTTGCTTGAATGGGTATAGTAGTTAACGTCTCCTACATTCATTTAAAACCTCTTTTTAAACTTCATTTTGGTACTTTTTAGCCTTGTTGTCTGAATCTTTTACTAAAACAAAATTAAAAGACCCTCTTATTTTGGACTTGTTACAAAATATCAGAGATCATAGATCCATGCTTGAGGATCTTGAGAGTATAAATGTCGATCCAAATCTAATTAATATAATTTCTGACGAAATAGGTAGAGAACTTTACATAGAGAATGAATTTCATAAAGCAAAAGGATTTAGAAAGTTACATATTGAAGTGGCTGAATTTTCAAAGAATCTTAAGATTTTGCACTGCGTTTTTTTTCCTGATCCAAAGTTTGATATTCCAATTTTTGGGATGGATTTGGTAAAAATAAATGATATTGTTTCTGCTGCCATTGTTGATTTATCACCGGCATCTCAAAATCAAGGTGTTAAATACGAAAAATCACTTTCTGCAGTTGATAAAAGCTCTTTCACTTCATTGAGAGAGATCCCTAACTGGGGGGAAATTTTTTCTAAAAATGTATTTTTTGCTTCTTTAAAAAGTAAATCTGAAAAAATTGATTTTTGCAGAGTTGTTGATCAATACCTCTCTATTTTGATCAAATTAAGTAAGGAAGTTAAACCCGAATTTAATGAGGAAATTATTCAAGAGAGAATAGATTATCAAAAAAATTATTGTTTTCAACAAATGAAAAATGAGAAGACTAGCATGGTTCTCTTAAAATATTTTGATGAAAAATGGGTCAATAAATATATAAAAACAGTGCTATTTGATTTTTAATGAAATTAAAATTATTTAAAAATTTATTTATATATTTATTATTATTTACACCATTATCTTTTGGGATTTTTTCCTGTTCTGGCAATAATAAATCCAATGCAAAATTTAAAGAGGAAATAACTGCAGATATTATTCCACCTATTACAGCTGTAGCTGCACTAGGTCAACTTTCTCCTTCGGGAGAGATTAGGCAATTGGCCGCTCCGATTAGTCAGTTTGGCTCGTCCCCTCGAATTGTTGAAATTTTAGTGAATGAAGGAGATTTTGTAAAAAAAGGTGATATTCTCGCAACTTTTGAAAATGGAGAAAAGTTAATTTCTGATCTTGAAAGAAATGAAAATCTAATTAATACCATTAATGATGAAATTTCCCTAAAGAAAGATCAAATTCAAAGGTATGAATTGGCTTTGAACAATAATGCATATTCTTTTGTACAGTTTTCGCAGAGAAAAGATGAATTATTAAAATTGGAAAAACAAAAAATCAACCTTATCGGAGATCAAAAAAATATCAAGATAGATCTTTTTAATTCAAAACTAAGGAGTCCAATTGATGGTTTTATCCTTGGAATAAATACCAGAGTTGGTGAGAGGCCTAGGAATGAAGGGATATTGGATATTGGTTCTAGTCAAAAAATGGAAGCTTTGATAGAGGTTTATGAATCTGATATCGATAGGGTCTTTATTTCTCAGAATGTTGAATTGAGGAGTGAGAATGGTGGTTTCCAAAAAAGTCTTAAAGGAAAGGTAATTAGGATTAGTCCTCAGGTAAAACAAAGAAAAGTTTTATCAACTGATCCAACAGGGGATGCTGATTCGCGTATTATTGAGGTACTAGTCAAACTAGATCAAGATTCTATAGATATAGTGCGAAATTATGCAGGAATGAAAGTTATCGCAAAATTTATTCCCTAATGAGTTTTTCTTTTTTAAAATTCAGAAAAATTCCATTAGCTTGGTTGTTATTAACTAGACAACCATTAAGGCTCGCAGTTGCAATAGCTGGGATAAGTTTTGCGGGAATTTTGATGTTTATGCAATTAGGTTTCAGAGATGGATTATTTGACACGAGCGTAACTATTCATAAACTTTTAGATGCGGATCTCGTTTTGATAAGTCCCAGATCAAAAAGCTCTATAAGTATGAGTGGATTCCCAAAAAGAAGGCTGATTCAGACTCTCGCAGTAGAAGATGTTGAAAAAACGGCTCCCGTTAATCTAAATTATTTACTTTGGAGAAACCCTGAAAATCTTAAAACTAGATCAATACTTGCATTAGGTTTTAATCCCTCCGATTCACTTCTTTTAGATAATGGATTCTCAAGGAAAGCTTATAAATTGAGAAATCCATCAAGAGTTCTTTTTGACAAATTATCCAGACCTGAATTTGGACCAATTGAAGAATGGTTCTTATCAGAAAAAAAAGTTGAGACTGAGGTAGCTGGGAAAAGAGTAATTGTTGAGGGCCTTGTGGAGTTGGGACCATCTTTTGGTGCAGATGGTAATTTGATAACTAGCCGAGAAACCTTCTTAAGACTTTTTCCTGCTAATCCTCCTGGAAGTATAGAAATTGGTTTGGTAAAGCTAAAAAAAGGATCTGATCCTGAAATGATTTCAAAAATATTAAATAACTCACTCCCAAATGATGTTCGAATTCTTACAAAAAACCAATTTATAGAATTTGAAAAAAATTATTGGAAAAATAGTACTGCAATAGGTTTTATATTTAGTTTGGGAGCATTGATGGGTTTCGTAGTAGGGTGTGTGGTCGTTTATCAAATTCTTTATAGTGACGTTACAGACCACCTCCCAGAGTACGCCACCTTATTGGCAATGGGGTATAGACTTAAGTCCCTCTTCTTTGTCGTAGCTAGAGAGGGCTTTTTATTGGCATTGTTTGGTTATTTACCTGCTTATTTCTCTGGTCAAGTACTTTACTCAGTCATAAGGAAATCTACCAAACTCCCAATAATAATGGATGCAGATAAAACAATTTTAATTTTTATATTAGTTTTAGTAATGTGCATGGGTTCCGCTGCTGTTGCTATGCGCAAGTTAGTTGATGCCGATCCTGCTGAAATTTTTTAATAATTAAATATAAATGGTTAAAGCTAATAAATCAAAAAACAATATTATGAACTTTAAAACAGTATCAATAAATAATTTGAGTCACTTTTATGGAAAAAATGAGAATAAAAAACAAGTTCTTAATAATGTTAATTTAAATATTGATAAAGGAGAGTTGGTTCTTTTAAAAGGGCCTTCTGGATGCGGTAAAACGACTCTTTTAACTTTAATTGGGGCCTTGAGAACCTGTCAAAGTGGTGATTTAAAAGTATTAAATAATCAGTTAAATGGAGCGTCAAGGAAAACGCGCCAGATTCTTAGAAGAAGTATTGGAATGATTTTTCAAGGTCATAATCTTCTGAGATGTTTAACAGCAGAACAAAATGTTCAGATGGGTGCTGATTTAATAAAAGGTTTAACATATTTGCAAAGACGTGAAATAGCACAGAATTGGTTGTCAGCAGTAGGATTAGAAGAGCATCATAAAAAGTTGCCAAATGACTTATCTGGTGGGCAGAAACAGAGAGTAGCAATTGCTCGAGCTTTATCTGCCAACCCAAAACTTTTATTGGCTGATGAGCCCACTTCCGCTTTAGATAGTGTTACGGGAAGAGAAATAGTAACCCTTTTAAGAAAACTAGCAAAAGAGCAAAATTGTTCTGTACTTATGGTGACTCATGATCCAAGAATCTCTGATATGGCGGATAGGATATTAAATATGGAAGATGGTAAAATATATAGTGCTCATAGTGAGCTAATATAATTAAAAGCTAAAAATTTATGTCTAAGAGAAGGAATCTAAAAAAAGAAAAACAGGAACGTAATAGAGCGTATGCCAGAAAATTTAAAAAAAGGAAATTAAGAACTGATGGTAGACCTGATGGTGGAAACGTTACAGGCACAGCAAATAACGGCGGTGCAGCAGATTAGGAAATATTTTTTATTTTTATCTTTTTGGAGTCCGATATTATGCATATTTAAATTGTGATCATGAATGTAAGTATTGTTATACCGACTTACAATAGATTACCTATATTAGAGAAATGTCTCTTTGCGCTTGAGAATCAAAAATTAAATACAAATATCAGTAATTATGAAGTTATAGTTGTTGATGATGGGTCCACTGATGGGACAAGCTCATGGATAAATAAAAATAAAGTTGATCTCCCACACGTGATTCTATTTCAGCAAGAACATGGAGGACCTGCATTGGGAAGAAATCTTGGTGTAATTAAATCAAAATATGAAATTATAATATTTATTGATAGTGATCTTATTGTTTTAGATGATTTTATAAATTGCCACGTAGAAAAATTACTTGCCTCTTGGAGAAAAAATGATAAAAAATGTTTTACGTATGGCTCTGTAGTCAATACATCTAATTTTCTAAATCCTCAGAATGAAAAACATAAAATAATGGATACTTCTTTTGCTTACTTCGCTACTGGTAATGTTGCAATATCAAAAGAATTAATTTTAAGTGTCGGCTTATTTGATACTTCTTTCAGTCTTTACGGTTGGGAGGATTTAGAACTTGGAGAAAGATTAAAAAGAATTGGTACAAAATTAATTAAATGTCCTAATGCAGTAGGTTTTCATTGGCATCCCCCATTTAATTGCGAACAAATAGATTCATTAATCGCTCAAGAAAAAGAAAGGGCAAAAATGGCTTTAGTTTTTTATAAGAAACATCCAAATTTAAGAGTTAGATTTATGATTCAATTAACTCCTCTTCATAATTTACTTTGGCATATTCTTAGCTTGGGAGGACTAATGAGTGTTGATAGAATCCTCCCTTTATTGAGATTTCTAGTAAATAAAAGAAGAAATAGACTTGCACTTGAGATACTTAGGATCCCTCTCAATATGATTTATGTTAAACAATTAACCAATTCAAGATAAAAATCAATATAAAAAACTTTTAGAAATACTCATCACTTGCTAGAATTAATGAAATTAAATCCACACATCTGACAGTTTCGGGTGATTTATTAATATAAATCCCCGTCAGATGGAGGCTAACCCGAAACCTTTTTAAATTATGGCTGTTGTATCACTATCTGAAATGATGGAAGCTGGTGCTCATTTTGGGCATCAAACCAGACGTTGGAATCCCAAGATGTCTAAGTATATATATTGCGCTAGAAATGGAGTTCATATTATTGATCTTGTAAAAACCGCTTTGTGTATGAACAATGCGTATAAATGGACTAGAAATGCAGCAAAAAGTGGTAAACGTTTCCTATTCGTCGGTACAAAAAAACAAGCATCAGATGTAGTAGCTCAGGAGGCTACTAGATGTGGAGCTGCATATGTAAATCAAAGATGGCTTGGAGGGATGTTAACTAATTGGACAACAATGAAAGCTAGAATTGAAAGATTAAAGGATCTAGAAAGGATGGAAAGTAGTGGTTCAATAGCAATGAGGCCTAAAAAAGAAGCTGCTGTTTTAAGGAGAGAGCTTGAAAGATTACAAAAATACTTAGGTGGTCTCAAGGGAATGAGAAGATTACCTGACGTAGTTGTTTTAGTTGATCAAAGAAGAGAATCTAATGCAGTACTAGAAGCTAGGAAATTAGATATCTCACTTGTATCAATGTTGGATACAAACTGTGATCCGGATTTGTGTGAAGTCCCAATTCCCTGTAACGATGATGCCGTTAGATCTGTGCAACTTATTTTAGGAAGACTTGCTGATGCCATCAATGAAGGCAGGAAGGGCTCTAATGCCGAAAGAAAAAATTAAACTCTAATTTAAAACTTACTAATTACTATTTTTTATTACTTCAAATGGGAAACATTACAGCAAAACTTGTAAAAGATCTTAGAGATAAGACTGGTGCAGGTATGATGGATTGCAAAAAAGCACTTAAGGAAACTGACGGAAATGTCGATAAAGCTTTGGAATGGTTAAGAAAGAAAGGTATAGCTAGTGCTGAAAAGAAATCGGGAAGAGTTGCGGCTGAAGGGTCAATCGGTAGTTATATTCATACTGGATCAAGAGTAGGAGTTCTACTAGAGTTGAATTGTGAAACTGATTTCGTTGCTAGAGGCGATATATTCCAATCTTTATTGAAGGATGTCTCAATGCAGGTAGCAGCCTGCCCAAATGTTGAGTATGTCTCAATTGATGAAATACCAAGTAATATTGTAGAAAAAGAAAAGCAAATTGAAATGGGGAGAGATGATTTATCAGGAAAACCAGAACAAATTAAAGAAAAAATAGTTGAAGGAAGAATAGCGAAAAGACTTAATGAACTTGTTTTACTTTCACAGCCTTACATTAAAGATAGTTCTCTAACTGTTGAGGATCTCGTTAAACAAGCAGCTGCAAAAATTGGAGAAAATATAAAAGTCAGACGCTTTACAAGATATACATTGGGAGAGGGTATCGAAAAAAATCAGATGGACTTCGCTGAAGAGGTCGCATCAATGCAATCAAACTAGTCACTTGAATGATTTGAATAATTACGTAGATATAGAAAAAGTTAATTCTCAACTAGAGAAAGCAGATACAAAAAAAAGAAGATTAATTAGAAATATTTATAAGGAATATGAATTTTATCTCAATCTAGTAAGAGATCTGCTTTATATATCAGTAAAAAAAGGGCTTAACGAAATATATATTTCTCCATCATTTAATAATAATTTCTTAAATCAAAATGAATTTTTTTGTTACTTTGAAAAAAAAATAAGTAAGCTCATTTATACGACTCTGCCCTTATTAACAGTAGAACAATTAAAAATAAATAAAATTGAGAGAAACATAAACAAGAAAACTAATTTTAAAGATTTAGGTAGTTCTACAAAAACAAATGATGACCAAGAAGGAAAATTTCAATCTGAAGACGGTTCTCAATTCGAAGAACCTATGAAGTTTCAGATAAATGAAGATATTTCTTATACTTATGAATGTTATCAAGTTCATAATCATGAGCAATTGGGATCACTTGATTTAGATAAGAATAATCATATTAATTTTTTATTTACTAATAATATTATTGAAGATATAGGAGAAGAAAAAAAATTAATCTTAACCATGCTGGAATTAATAGAGAAAATTAAACTTGAAAAAACAAAACATTCAGAAAAAGAAAATATCAGTCAAATTGATATTCCACCTAAATATCAGAGTCTTAAAATTTTTGATTTTATAGATAAGTCATTGGAAAATTTACTATTGAATCTTTCATACAAGATTAATCATGAATTATTTAAGTCCAATTTAATAGAAAGGATTCTATCTAAAGACTCCTTTGATTACTTACTAGGCAAAAAATTGATGATAAAACATCCACATCCCTTCGTTATTAATTTCGAATTCAATTTGAATCAGTCAAGATCAAACGGCGATAATCTCCCAAATATTATTTTCTTTAATATATCTACTGTTGAGTTAGAGTTTGAGAATTTAAATCTTTCTATTCAAAGGAATAAAATAAATGAGCTAAAAAATCAATTTCAGCGTTTGATTAAAAAAGAGTCATACTGGAGGCAAAAAGAAACAACTTTGAATAAGATACGTTGAAAAAATAATTCTTTTTTCAGATGTGACTATTAGCGGGAATAAAAATAATAAATTAATTAAAGATTGGATAAGACCTCTTCAGAAGTCTTTAACTATTGAAACTGAAAACAATTTTATTAATACTCTAGGAAGAGAAAAATTTTTTAATGATTATTTGCATGAATCATTGAATAGAATAGATAATCTAAATCTACCAGAAGAATATTTCAGGATATTTAATGAATTTTCTAGAAAATACAATGAATACAATAAACTTGATGATAATCAAAGAAAAAGGTTAATTATAGATACAAGAAAAAGTCTTTATAAACTTGGTAAAACACTTGAAATAGAGAACATTAACAATATTTCTAATAAAATTATTCTAAACAAAGCCGATTCAAGTTTATCTCTTGATGCGGATATTTCATTAATTAAAAATATAGGGAAAGTATATAAAAATAGACTTAATGAATTAGGGATTTTTCATATAAAAGATCTAATTAATTATTTTCCAAGAACATATCTGGACTATACTAATAGAGTTAAGATAGCGAAATTAAAGCCAGATAATTTATATACGTGCATCGCAAATATCAAAAGATTTTATATTCATAAGAGTAAAAAGAATAGTAATTTATCAATAATGAACTTTGTAGTTTATGATGAAACTTCTTCAATAAAGGTCACAAAATTTTTTTTAGGAAGGAGATTTAGGTCATATTCCTTCTACTCGTCTCAAAAATCTTTGTATACACCTGGTACCAAATTAGCAATTTCCGGTAAGGTTAAATTGACAGAGTATGGCAAAACTTTTATAGATCCTCAGATTGAAATTCTTAAGGGTAATGATGATAATTTTAATTTTTCTGGAAAAATATTACCTTTGTATTCATTGGCTGAGGCGTTATCAAATATAAGTTTTATAAATCTTATGAAAAAGGTACTAATTTATGCAAAACAATATCCAGAAATTTTAAATCATAAGCAACTTGATTCATTATCTTTATTATCTAAAGGAGAATCTTTGATTAATATTCATTTCCCACCAACTCAACAGGCACTTATTGAGTCAAAAAAACGTTTGGTATTTGATGAGTTGTTCCTACTTCAAATAAAGTTCCTACTTAGAAAAAGAAAGACAAATAAAAATGTAATTGCGCAACAATTACCTCAAAAGAAATCTTTGCTAAAAGAATTCTTAAATACTTTACCTTTTGAATTAACAAAATCTCAGGTTAATGTTTTAAATGAAATTAAGAAGGATTTGTCTAATCCCGTACCAATGTCTAGATTGCTTCAAGGAGATGTGGGAAGCGGTAAAACTATAATTGCAATAGCATCTCTTTTAATTATCATCGAAAAAAACCTGCAAGGTGCTTTTATGGTCCCAACTGAGGTATTAGCAGAACAACATTATAAAACTTTATTAAAATACTTGGATCCTCTTTTAGTATCTATTGAACTTCTTACTGGGAGCACTCCTCAAAAAAAGAGAAAAGAAATAATATCGAATTTAAACAATGGATTAATTGATATCCTCGTGGGCACTCATGCCTTATTTGAAGATAAAGTTATCTTTAATTCATTAGGAATAGTAGTAATTGATGAACAACATAGGTTTGGAGTTAATCAAAGAAATAGATTACTTAATAAAGGAGAAAATACTAACTTGTTAGCAATGACAGCAACTCCTATTCCAAGGACTCTTGCACTTTCCATATATGGTGATTTAGATGTAAGTCAAATTACAGAAGTTCCTCCAGGGAGAGTTCCTATAACTACAAAAATAATTTCAGAAGATGATTTAACTAACCTGTTCAAGATTGTTGAAGATGAGATCACTAATAAAAGGCAAGCCTATGTGATTTTGCCACTTATTGAAGATTCAGAAAAAATGAATTTAAGTTCTGCAAAGAAAATATTTAAACATTTATCAGAAGAGGTCTTTTTTAATAAAAAAGTTGGATTATTGCATGGCAAATTAAATCCGCAAGAAAAGAATGAAGTGATTAATTCCTTTTTGAAAAATGAAATTAATATATTGGTTTCAACCACTGTAATTGAGGTTGGAATTGATGTACCTAACGCAACAATTATGATTATTTATAATTCGGAAAGATTTGGTTTGTCTCAGCTACATCAATTAAGGGGGAGAGTTGGAAGGGGATCAACTAAATCTTTTTGTTATCTAGTAACCTCCGAAAAAAATGGATTAGAAAATAAGCGACTATGCGTTTTGCAGAAATCTAATGATGGTTTTTATATCGCTGAAAAAGATTTGGAAATTAGAGGTCCTGGTCAGATTTTAGGATATAGACAATCTGGATTACCTGATTTTGTACTGGATAATTTGCCGAACAATAAATTCCTAATTGAAAAGGCTCGTGAAGAAGCTATTAAGGTTGTTAGCAATGATCCTGATCTAAAAAAAAATGAAGTTTTAAAAAATATACTTATTGATAATTCTGATAATAAATTTATTCATGATTTCTTGAATTGAAAAATATTATTGTCATTTTTTAAATATATGCGAGTATAAATCAATTGCAAATTTTAATTGAAAATTTGGAATAAAATACCCATTAAAGACAATGGAGATAAATTAATTGATATACCAAGCTACCTTAAATTTTTTGAACCGCACCCTTATTATCATTTAGGAGCCCCTTACAAAGATAAGAATTCTATTTGGAAATTAAGAAGAGAGGTTGTAAATAGATTAGTTAAAGTAAATGATTATTTGATATCAAACAATAACTTACAACTTTTAATTTATGACAGTTGGCGGCCTTTAGAAGTTCAAGAATTTATGTTCAAAAGAGCATTTTTAATAGAATGCAAAAAATTGGATATTGATGCTTCTATAAAAAATATGAATTCTTACCCATCTATCTTAAAAAAAGTTGAGAAATTTTGGGCATATCCTTCTTTCGACTCTAAGTGTCCTCCTCCTCATTCGACGGGGGGAGCATTGGATGTTTCTTTATCTGATAAACATGGAAATTTTCTTGAAATGGGAAGTAAAGTTGATCAAATGGATGAGACTTCCTATCCTGATTTTTATTCAAACAAAAACAATAATGAATCAATTCTTTGGAATAGTAGAAGAAATTTATTAAGGCAAATTATGACTAGATTTGGGTTCGTTCAACATCCAAATGAATGGTGGCATTATAGTTATGGTGATCAATTATGGGCTTGGAAAAATAAAAAAGCAAATGCCCTTTATGGGAAAATTTAAATTTTATGAAATTTCAGTTAGTAAATTAATGATAGAACTTTCATCTTGTGTATTTATAAAATCTCCAAAATCTAAATCTGAACTACTTTTCCAATGATTAAATAATGGTTTAAGAGTTTTTTCTAAATCATTTAATTCCATTCTTTGTAAAAATGGTTTGGCCAGCCTTTGTAAATTTTTGCTACCCCCCAACCATAGTTGGTATTTGTTTTGCCCACTTCCTACAAGAGCCAATTCTGCCATGTAAGGTCTTGTACAGCCATTCGGACAACCTGTCATTCTAAATAGTATGGTCTTTTCTATCTTTAGATCAGATAGCAACTTTTCAATTCTTGTAAGTACATTAGGTAAAATTCTTTCTGCTTCTGTCATCGCAAGACCACAAAGTGGTAAGGCTGGACATGCCAATGCGTGTCTTTGTATTTCATTAATATCATCTAAATTGTCGTATCCAATAGTTGATAGAACTTTTTTAATTTCACTTTTGTCTTTATTAGGGATATTACAAAGTAAGATATCTTGATTAGGTGTAAGTCTTAAATCAAGATTATATTTTTTTACGATATTGGTAATTGTATTTTTCTTCTCTCCAGATAGTCTTCCTGATAATAAAGGTAACCCTACGAAATAAAAGGACTTATTTTGTTTATGCCAACCTAGATAATCAATAAGAATCTGATTAGGTTCTTTTCTGATTTTTTTAATTTCCTTTTTAAAATACTTATCTAGAAGTAATTTTTTGAACCATTTAATCCCTTTTCTATGAAGAAGATATTTCATTCTCGAATTTTTTCTTGATTTTCTATCACCATAATCTCTTTGAATAGCCACAATGCTTTGTATTAATTCATAAACATCAGGTTCTTCAACATATCCAAGTGGATCTGCAATTCTGGCAAAGGTTTCTTCATTATTATGTGTGCGACCCATACCACCTCCAACATAGAAGTTGCAACCTTCTAAGTTTCCATCTAGAGAAGTAAAGGCAACTATTCCTATGTCATTGGTGAGAAGGTCAACAGAATTGTCACCAGGAACTGTTACTGCACATTTGAATTTTCTCGGTAAATAAGTTGAACCATAAAGAGGCTCATCTTTTATCCCACTAAAAACATTATCTTTAAATTGGAGTTTCCTAATTGCTTCAATATCACTGTCAGGCTTTATAGTGTACTCTAAATCTCCATCGGCCCAAAGCTCTAAAAAAGTACCTTGGCCAGCCAATGGGGTGAGAAGATCTGCAACTTTTTTTGCCAATGCTCTTGCAATATTGTAGTCGGGAGTATCAAATGGTGCCGCTGGAGCCATAACGTTTCTATTTATGTCTCCACATGCAGCTAGTGTTGAGCCCATCGAATTTACTATTGTTTGAATTACTTCCTTTAGGTTCTCCTTCCTAATTCCATGCATTTGAAAGGCTTGTCTCGTAGTGGCCCTAAGTGTCCCATTACCTAGTTTGTCAGATAATTCATCTAATGCTAAAAATAATTTTCCAGGGATTTCACCGCCCGGACTTCTTAACCTAAGCATCATTTGCCAATCTTTACTTTTTCCAGGCCTTCTATTTTCCCTGTTATCTTGTTGATAACTACCATGAAATTTCAATAATTGAACTGCATCATTAGTAAAATGATCGCTTTCATTGACTAATTCGGTAGCAAGTGGTTCCTTAAGAAATTGACTGCTTTTTTTAAAATTCTCAAATTTAGAAACTTCTAGTCCATTTGCCAAACAAACAGTTTCTTCTTTGGCAGAATCTTTTTTCTTTTTTACTTTCTCAACCTTGATCAAAGGACCAAAAAATATCTCTTTTTATACATTAGCGAAAAGCTTATTTAACTGGTAGTAAATTATAGTAAGTGAAGTCATATTTTTTTCTTGTCTAAATATTTACTTGAAATAGGAACAGAAGAGTTGCCCGCAAAATTTTCTCATTCTGTTCTAGAGCAATTTAAATCTCTAATAGAATTTGAATTGGGTAAAAAGTTAATCAAATTCGAAAATATACTTGTCACCTCTACTCCAAGGAGGATAGTTCTACTTCTAGAGGGTTTAGTCGATTATGCTGAAGATAAGATAATAGTAAGAAAAGGGCCTAAAGCAAATTCAGCTTATTTAAATGGTTCTCCTACAAATGCTGCTTTAGGATTTGCTAATAGCTTAGATATAGATGTAAATGAGCTAGAAATAAAAAATACAGAAAAGGGTGAATTTGTATTTGGAAAGAAAATTGAGAAAGGACTATCAACAAAAATCTCTTTGTCTTCAATTATCCCAAAATTAGTGAAGAGTCTTCAAGGCCCTCGATTTATGAAATGGGGGGCTGGGAACATAAAATTTTCCAGACCTATAAGGTGGATTGCCTCAATTTACAATGATGAAATTCTTGATTTTGAATTTGATGAATGTGATCCAAAGATTAAAATAAGTAATAAATCAAAAAGTCATAGGCTAATAAATGAAGTTTTAAAAGTTCAGAATCCTGATAATTTTTTTGAATTATTGAAACGAAATAGAGTAATAGCTATGAGAAAAGAAAGAAAAGATAAAATTGAAAGTTTAATAAATCAGGCATCTAAATCTATAAATCTTAAACCTGACCTTTCAGAAGGATTGCTTAATGAACTAACTGATTTAGTTGAATGGCCAGACTTAATTATTGGTAAATTTAGTAATGAATTTCTTGATCTTCCGGTTGAAGTTCTTTCAACAGTCATGAAAAGTCATCAGAGATATGTTCCTCTTTTATTGAAAAACAAAAGTTTTTCTAAATTAGATTTAAGCTCTGAAAAAAATATTAGTACAACTTTCTTCATTATTTCAAATGGTCTTGAAGAATCAAATAATAATATTGCCAAAGGTAATGAGAAAGTATTGAGGGCAAGGTTTTCAGATGCAAAGTTTTTTGTAGAATGTGACAAAAAAGTTACTTCAATAGAAAGGAATGAAAAGCTTAAATCTGTATCCTATTTGAAAGGATTCGGAAATATTTTCCAGAGGGTAGAGAGAATAGAGGAAGTTACCAAAAAAATTCTTAGATTTTTAAATGATAAGTCTTTGGAAGAAAAAAAAATAATAGAAGCTGCTAAATATTGTAAAAACGACTTATGTAGCGAAATCGTTTTCGAATTCCCTGAGCTGCAAGGAATAATGGGGGGTAAATATCTTAAATATGAAGGATTTAGTGAGGATGTTTGCTTGGCGGTAGCTGAACATTATTTACCTTCTTTTTATAAAGATGCTTTGCCCTCTTCAGAATATGGTGCAATAGTTTCTATCGCAGATAAAGTTGAAACTTTAATAAGTATATTTATTTCTGGTAAACGTCCAAGTGGATCATCTGATCCTTATGCCTTAAGAAGAAATATGAATGGAGTGATTAAAATAATTTGGGACTATGAACTTAATTTACCTTTAGATAAATTATTTAACGAACTTATTGATTTATGGAGAATCGCATTTCCTAATTTGAACTTCTCAAGAGATGCAGTATTTAATGATTTAAATGAATTTTTAGTTCAAAGGATTGTTAGTCATCTCGAAGAGATATCACTAAGTAAAGAATTAATAAAGGCTGTTTGCTCTTCTGATGAATTTTCTCAAAAAAGAGCATTAAATATTGTTGATCTTAAAAATAGGATTAAATCTATTGTTGATTTTCAAGAAAAGGAAAATTTTATTGAAATCCAGAAGGCAATTACTAGGGTAAGCAAATTAGCTAATAATAGTAATCTTTCAAAGAACGTTCTCTCAACAAGAGATTATGTAAACACAAAACTTTTTGAAAAAGATTGTGAATTGAAAGTTTTTGAATTTATTAGAGAATTAGAAAACCTTTTTTCAGTAGGTTATTGCGATTATTTGGAACTTCTAAATTTGTTCGAGATTAATATAAATACCATCGAGAATATATTTGATAATGAAAAGGGAGTCCTAATAATGTCAGATGATTTAAAAATAAGAAATAATAGGCTCAATTTGTTGAGCTTAATAAGAAATTATTCTCTAAAAATAGCTGACTTTACACTTTTGAACTCTTAACTTTAATGCCACCCTTTATTGAATAATTTTCTAGCATTTTTTCTACTTCCCTATTTTCCCTGACAGCACTATCAACGGGTTTATATCTTTCAGGTGCTAAGGCTTTTCCTCTTAAGATCGAGCCAAGCGTAAGCATTGTAATTTTAAGTTGCTGTAATGGTTTCATGGAGACAACTTTTTTATATAAGTAACTATCAAAAGTAAGCCTTTGTACATCCATGTCATCACACATCTCTACAAAGGCTTCTCTCGCAGAATCATTTCTGTAGAAAATATTTTGAAGAATTTCTAATACCTTATAAGTTGTGCCATATTTTTTATCCCATTTTTTAAGATAGTTTTTTAAATCTTTTTCTGATGGAATTACTTGACCATTTTTTGATGCCTCAACAATTTCTTCAGCACACATTCTCCCGCTTTTTGCTGCAAAATAAATACCCTCCCCAGAACTCTTGGTGACATAACCTGCTGCATCACCAACCAAAGCCATCCTCCCAACAACTCTTCTGGGTCTTGGATGCTCAGGGATAGGATGTGCCTCTACCTTTATTACTTCACCATTGACAAGTCTTTTCTTTGCCCTATTTCTTACTCCCTCTTGAAGTCCTTTAATTAATGACTGATTCTTTTGCATGGTTCCAGTACCCACTGCAACATGATCATATTTAGGAAATACCCACCCATAAAAATCTGGAGAAACATCAGTGCCTACATACATTTCAGCAAGATCTTCGTAGTAACTCATTTCTTCTTTAGGAAGTTTAATTCTCTCCTGAAATGCAATAGCAACTTTATAATCCCCTGCATCCATCGCTTTTGCTACTCTACTATTGGCTCCATCAGCTCCGATTAGAAGGTCAACAGTAAGCTCCTTAAGCTCTCCTTTTTTGTCTCCATTGGTAAAATCTGAATAGGAGAGTTTATAAGGACCTTGATTATTATTACCAGTTTCAATAGAAGTAACTAATCCATTTATTAGTGTTGCTCCAAGATCTGATGCTCTATTCCGCATGAAAGCATCCATAACTTCCCTTCTACACATCCCAATAAACTCATTATCGCTTTTCCCATAAACTTTATCTAGGCTTATGTCTACCTCTCTATTTGATGGAGATATCATTCTCATATGCCTTACTTTTCTATCAATAATTGACTCAGGTAAATCAAATTCTTCTACCATGCAGAGAGGGATAGCTCCTCCACATGGTTTAGCATTATCTAATTTTCTCTCGAAGAGCCAAGTTTTTATCCCAGCTTTAGCAAGTATTTCTGCAGCACATGAACCACTTGGACCTCCTCCAATAATAGCTACCCTCAACATATGAAAAAAAAATAATACTGTATATAAAAACTACATCTTTTTTGCTTATAAAAGTGCATTTCTTAAAATAATAGTTAATATCGAAATATGTTTTCAAGATTCACCTCTAAATATTGGAACAAAACAAAGATTTAAATCAAATTGATATACCTCTAGCTAAACGAACCCATTTAAATAATCCCAACTCTATTTTATTAAAAAAATCATTAATATTTTCTCCATTTCTTTTTCTACTTTTTTCTATCTTTACATTGCGATTAATTAGAAATATAGAAATTGGATCTCTTGGTGATCTCAATTTTCAGGCACAGATAAATCACGACCATAGAATTTTAGGTCATTTACCCTATGCCGAAATTCCTAAGGAGAAATTAGTTTTAATTGCTCCCAATATTGAAGTTCATATCGATATGCGTGATTCTTTATTAAAGATGAGAGACGAAGCAAAAAACGATGGTATATATTTAGTTTTCTTGAGTGGCTATAGATCAATAAGTTTGCAAAAAGAAATCTTCTATTCTCTTAAATCTTTTAGAAACCAAGAAGCCGCAGAAAGAGCTAGAGTTTCAGCTCCCCCAGGATATTCTGAACATAGTACTGGTTTTGCAATTGATATTGGTGATGCTACACAAAGAGAAACAGACTTTGAGACCGAATTCGAAAATACTGATGCTTTTAGATGGTTAAAAAAGAATGCAGCTAAATTTCACTTTAAGTTATCATTCAACAAAAATAATAAATATATAGATTATGAACCTTGGCATTGGAGATATGAGGGATCAATTGAAGCTTTAAAAGTTTTTGAAAGTTCAAATAGAGAATTGTGATCAGTTCACTTTCTAAATTATTCAATATAAATATTTTTTCTAAGTCTTAAAAAGAAAATTCTCATAATAAGCATTCTTTGAGTTAGCCTTGATAAAGTCATCTTCTTTTTATATAGATTTTATAAATGTCATCTTCGATAAAAGAAATTAGGAATGTTGCAATTATTGCCCACGTCGATCATGGGAAGACAACTCTTGTGGATGCATTGTTATCTCAATCAGGAATTTTTAGAGACAATGAAGTGATTCCTACATGCGTAATGGATTCGAACGATCTTGAAAGAGAAAGAGGAATTACTATACTCTCAAAAAATACTGCAGTTAACTATAAAGACACAAGAATAAATATTATAGATACACCAGGACACGCAGATTTTGGAGGAGAAGTCGAGAGGGTTCTGGGAATGGTTGATGGCTGTTTGCTTATTGTTGATGCAAATGAGGGACCGATGCCTCAAACAAGATTTGTTTTAAAAAAAGCATTAGAAAAAGGACTAAGGCCGATAGTCTTTGTTAATAAAATTGATAGACCTAGAGTAGTACCTGAAATAGCAATTGATAAGGTCCTTGATTTGTTTTTAGAATTAGGAGCCGATGATGATCAATGCGATTTCCCTTATCTTTTTGGGAGTGGCCTATCTGGTTTCGCAAAAGAGGAAATGGAATCTGATAGTGACAATATGATGCCTCTCTTTGAAGCTATTATTAGACATGTACCGCCTCCAGTGGGCGACTCAAATAAGCCTCTTCAGCTACAAATCACTACTTTAGATTATTCTGATTTTTTAGGTAGAATTGTAATTGGAAAAATTCATAATGGAACTATAAAAAATGGTCAGCAAGCTAGTTTAATTAAAGAAGATGGAAAAAATATCAAAGGAAAAGTTAGTAAGCTATTAGGATTTGAGGGATTGCAAAGGATTGATATAAATGAAGCATTCGCAGGTGATATTGTTGCAGTTTCCGGTTTTGATGACGTCAATATAGGTGAGACCATAGCATGCCCCGATTCCCCTCATCCACTTCCATTAATCAAAGTTGATGAGCCTACTTTAAATATGACTTTTGTTGTCAATGATTCGCCATTTGCAGGGAAAGAAGGAAAATTTGTTACTAGCAGACAATTAAAAAACAGATTGGAGAGAGAACTTTTAACAAATGTTGCCCTTAGGGTCGAAGAAACTGATTCTCCTGACAGATTCTCGGTTTCAGGTAGAGGAGAATTACACTTGGGGATTTTGATTGAAACTATGAGGCGAGAGGGGTTTGAGTTTCAAATATCGCAACCTCAAGTAATTTTTAGAGAAATTGATAATGTTGAATGTGAGCCTATAGAGACTTTGGTTTTAGATGTGCCTGAAGTATCTGTTGGATCATGTATAGAGAAACTTGGCTCTCGAAAGGCAGAGATGAAAAACATGCAGACGAGTTCAGATGGGAGAACTCAATTAGAATTTCTTGTGCCATCAAGGGGACTAATTGGATTTCGTGGTGAATTTGTTCGGATAACTAGAGGTGAAGGTATCATGAGTCACTCTTTTTATGAATATAAACCTAAAACAGGAGACTTTGAAACTAGGAGAAATGGAGTTCTTATAGCTTTTGAGGAAGGTGTGGCCACATTTTATGCATTAAAAAATGCTGAAGATAGAGGAGTTTATTTTATTAAACCAGGAGTTAAAGTTTATAAGGGAATGATAATTGGAGAGAATAATCGACCTCAAGATCTTGAGTTAAATATATGTAAAACTAAACAGTTGACTAATATGAGGTCTGCAGGGGCAGAAGAACTTGATACTTTACAATCACCAGTTGATATTACTCTTGAAAGAGCACTTGAATATATTGGCCCAGATGAAATGTTAGAAGTGACACCGGATTCAATAAGGATGAGAAAAATAAATAAGAAGAAAAAATATTAATATTTAATTTCATGGATGAAGAAAGTAAAGAATGTTTTAAAGATTCCCTTCATACGGCTTTAAATCTTTTTAATAATCATAAATGGTATGAGGCTCATGATGCTTTTGAAGAAATTTGGAATTTTGTTGATGGTGATGAAAGACAAGTCATCCAAGGGATTCTACAGGTATCTGTCTCACAGTTTCACTTAAGTAAAGGTAATTTAAATGGAGCTACTATTTTGCTTGGAGAAGGTTTGGGGAGAATAAAAACTAGAACCAAGATCAATTTAGGTATTGATCTTGAATCTTTCTGCCGATGTTTGGAAGATTTATTGTGGAAATTACAATATAAAGTGAATTTAAATGAGAACGATAAGCCTTTTCTGAAACCTCTTTGATTAAAATGTACATCTTTACCCTTAAATTAAATTATTTTTTTCTATTTCTTTATTTTTTTCAAGAAAATAAAATAATTAATCTTTTTCCAGGAAGATGAACTTAAAAATTCAAAATGTATCCCTTTCGATTAAGGGTAGATTAATAGTAAATGATGTTTCCATAACAGTAAATCCTGGAGAAGTTGTAGGTTTGATGGGACCTAATGGCGCAGGGAAAACTACCACTTTTAATCTTGCAGTTGGAAATATAAAACCAGATAAAGGTAAAGTTTTAATGAATGGTAGAAATATAACCAATCTTCCACTCCCAATAAGATCAAGACTTGGTTTGGGTTATTTAACTCAGGAGGCGAGTATTTTTAGAGATTTAACTGTAAAGGACAATATAGATTTAGCTTTACAGAATTCATCTTATAGTCGAGCGGCGGTAAGAAATAGAAGAGAACAATTAATTAATGAATTTAATTTGAATAATTTTGTAGA
This sequence comes from Prochlorococcus marinus XMU1404, assembly GCF_017696175.1. Lineage (NCBI taxonomy): Bacteria > Bacillati > Cyanobacteriota > Cyanophyceae > Synechococcales > Prochlorococcaceae > Prochlorococcus > Prochlorococcus marinus. The sequence goes on from NZ_JAAORE010000002.1 coordinate 112,312, forward strand.
TAATTATGGTTATCAACTTTCAGGAGGAGAGAGGAGGAGATGTGAAATAGCTAGAGCACTCTCTGTGGGTAGAAAAGGGCCAAAATATTTATTATTGGATGAACCATTTGCTGGTATCGATCCTCTAGCTGTTAATGATCTAAAGAGTTTAATTCTTAAATTAAGTAATAGCGGGGTAGGTATTCTTATTACAGACCATAATGTGAGAGAGACACTTCTGATTACAAAAAAGTCTTATGTATTAAGTGAAGGAAAAATTTTATCTTATGGATCATCAAGTGAATTAGCAGATAACTCAATAGTTAAAAAGTATTATCTCGGAGATAATTTCAAACTTTGAAATACCTCAAAAATAAATTAAAACTTAATTATTAAATATTTACTCATATAAGTATGTTTTAAATTATTATTTGATTGTTATTGAATTTTAAAACAGGCTTAAACTTCTTGAAATGATATTAAATAATCTTTTTAAAAATATAATTTATGACCCGGTTTCAGTGTTAGGTATTCTGGTTTTTTATATTTTATTAATTAACCTACCAATATCTTTGGGTGCAGTTTTCAAAAAAAAGTCTTCTTTTACTGTACGATTTCTTACTATCCTAGTGAATTTATTCATAACGCTACAATTACTTTTTAGGTGGATAATTTCTGGGCATTTCCCAATAAGTAATTTGTATGAATCTCTTTATTTCCTTACTTGGGGGATAATAATTGGACAACTATTGATTGAGAGGGAATACCAATCTCCAATAATTCCCTCAATTGCTATACCCATTGAGTTGCTGACTGTGTCTTTTGCTTGTTTTGTTTTGCCTGAAGATTTGAAATTATCATCCAACTTGGTTCCAGCTTTAAGATCTAGTTGGTTAATAATGCATGTAAGTGTCGTAATGCTTAGTTATGCGGCATTAATAATGGGTTCTTTACTTTCAGCTTCTGTTTTGTTCATTAATAGTAAAAAGCCTCTTCAAATAAGAAGTAGTTCTATAGGGATAGGAGGATTCAAAATTTCTAATAACTATCCTTTAACTGAATTAGTTGATCCTATTGAATTTTCTCATTCAGAAGAATTAGATACATTAAGTTATCGTTCTATATTGATAGGTTTTGTCCTGTTAACTCTAGGTTTAATTTCTGGTGCGGTTTGGGCTAATGAGGCATGGGGCACATGGTGGAGTTGGGATCCAAAAGAAACATGGGCATTTATTTCATGGTTGTTTTATGCTGCTTATTTGCATATGAGAATAAGTAAAGGTTGGCAAGGAAGAAGGCCAGCATTATTAGCCACTACTGGCTTCTTAGTCGTTTTAGTATGTTATTTAGGAGTTAATTTTTTAGGTATAGGGTTGCATAGTTATGGCTGGATATTTGGGTAATTTGTTAATCTCGCAGAATATCTTATTGAGGTTCTGAAAGCACCTTCCCGTTCTGTGCTTCTTGTGCAACTTTTCTCAAGTCATCACATCCCTCTTTTAATGTTGGGTAAGCAAACATTCCACTGCCTGCAATAAAACAATTAGCACCAGCATCTGCACATTGTGAAATTGTCCAATTTGCTTTTATACCTCCATCAACTTCAATGTCGACATTTAGGTTTTTTTCGATAATAAAGTTTCTTATTTCTCTGATTTTACTAAGCATTGTTGGTATATAAGCTTGCCCACCAAAACCTGGATTAACTGTCATTACTAAAACATGATCAACCATATCCATTATGTTTTTAATCATCTCAAATGGAGTATGAGGATTTAATGCAACAGAAGGAGATCCTCCTAGGTCTCTTATTCTTCCAAGAACTCTATGTAAATGAATATTTGCTTCGGCATGAGCTATTACTACTCCTGGTTCACCATTTGCTCCTTTAGTAGCGTTTACATACGATTCAAGCATGGTTTCACAATTGTATTGACTTACCATTAATTGAGTTTCAAAAGGAACATTACAATATTTCCTGCATGCAGCAATCATTTCAGGACCGAAAGTAAGATTTGGCACGAAATTTCCATCCATTACATCAAATTGAATTCTATCCACCCCAGCTTTCTCAAGATCTTTCACACATGCCCCCATATTTGCCCAATCTGCAGGTAAAACAGAAGGAATTATTTGAATTGGTCTATTAACACCAGCTAAATTTTTTTGATTTGACTCAGTCATTTAATTTTTAAAATATTTAATAAAGATACTATATTTAGTTGTTTATTCCTAATTTCAAGTCATGGCCTGATAAAGTAACAGCTGTAAAGAGTTAAAAAAAGCTTACTAGCATAATAATTCTCAAAAAAAATGTCATTTTTTATGAGATCATACTCTAAACCTTTTAGAAAATCCTCAAAAATTTAATTGTGAATCAAACATTAATTCAAGAAATTCTCGAAGTCGTCGAGCAAGCAGCTATTGCCTCAGCAAAACTTACAGGACTTGGTCAAAAAGATGAAGCTGATGCTGCAGCTGTCGAAGCAATGCGATTGCGAATGGGCAAAATTGAAATGAAAGGGAAAATTGTTATTGGTGAAGGTGAAAGAGATGAAGCACCAATGCTTTATATAGGTGAAGAGGTGGGAAGTGGAAGTGGACCAGGGGTTGATTTTGCAGTAGATCCTTGTGAAGGAACTAACCTTTGCGCAAATAATCAAAGAGGTTCTATGGCAGTTTTAGCTGCCTCTGATACTGGCGGTCTTTTTAATGCTCCTGATTTTTATATGAACAAATTAGCAGCCCCCCCCGCTGCAAAAGGGAAAGTAGACATTAGAAATTCTGCAACTGAAAACTTGAATATACTTAGTGATTGTTTAGATCTTTCTATAGATGAACTTACTGTAGTTGTTATGGATAGAACCAGGCATAAAGATTTAATTAAAGAGATTCGAGGGTGTGGTGCAAAAGTACAACCAATCTCTGATGGTGATGTTCAAGCCGCTATTGCATGTGGTTTCGCAGGGACTGGAACACATTGCTTGATGGGTATAGGAGCTGCTCCAGAAGGTGTTATCTCCGCGGCTGCAATGAGAGCTCTAGGGGGCCACTTTCAAGGACAACTAGTTTATGATCCAGCAATTGCTCAAACTTCTGAATGGGCTGATTACACAAAAGAAGGAAATATAAAACGCCTTAATGAAATGGGTATAACCGATATAGATAAAATCTATGAAGCTAACGAATTGGCCTCAGGAGAAAATGTTGTTTTTGCTGGTAGTGGAATAACTGATGGATTATTATTTAACGGAGTTAAATTTGAAAGGGATTGTGTTAGAACAAGTAGCTTAGTAATTAGTACATTAGATAGTACTGCAAGATTCACAAATACTGTGCATATAAAAGATGGTGCTAAGAGTATCAGCCTTTAAAAATTTATTTTTAATTTTATGCATATTGTTGTCGTCGGACTAAGTCATCGCACGGCACCTGTTGAAGTGCGTGAGAAGTTAAGTATTCCTGACCAATCCATAACAGAATCTTTGAAAGCATTAAAAGCTTTCTCTGAAGTGTTGGAGGTATCAATTTTAAGTACTTGTAATAGGCTAGAAATATATGCGTTAGTAAAAGATAAAAATACTGGTATTTCATCTATTAAAGAATTTATATCAGATTATTCGGGAATTATCTTTGAAGATTTAAATCCACATCTATTTTGCTTTAGGCAAGAAGATGCAGTTTTACATTTGATGAAAGTTTCGGCAGGACTCGACAGCCTCGTACTAGGGGAAGGACAAATCCTTTCGCAGGTAAAGAAAATGATGAGATTAGGTCAAGATAATCAGTCTACTGGGCCTATTCTCAATAGATTATTAACTCAATCTGTTAGTACAGGTAAGAAAGTTAGATCTGAAACAAATTTAGGAACCGGAGCTGTATCAATAAGTTCAGCAGCAGTAGAACTTGCTCAATTGAAAATTGGACAAGAAAAGGGGTTTGATAATCTTGTTAGTTTGGAATCAGAGAAGGTTCTTGTAGTTGGAGCTGGACGAATGAGTAGGCTTTTAATAACGCATTTGAAATCAAAAGGTTGTAATAAACTTATTCTTGTTAATAGAAATATTGATAGAGCATTAAATCTCGCGGAAGACTTCCCGGACTTAGAAATCTTTTGTAAAGGGTTAAATGAATTAGATGAAAATATATCAATATCTTCTCTTGTTTTTACTAGTACAGCCTCAGATGTGCCAATAATTGATCTCGCTAGAATTGAAAAATTAAATTTGAATAATAAACTTAAATTTATTGATATTGGAGTACCGAGAAATATATCTAATGATGTTAAACAACATCAATTTGTAAAATCATTTGATGTAGATGACCTACAAGAGGTCGTTTCAAGAAATCAAGAATTTAGGCAGAAAATTGCAAAGGAAGCAGAATCTTTAGTTGAAGAAGAAAGAATCATTTTTCTAGAATGGTGGGCAAGTTTAGAGGCTGTTCCAGTCATTAATAAACTTCGATCTGATTTAGAGTTAATCAGAAAAGAGGAATTGCAAAAAGCACTTAGTAGAATGGGACCTGATTTTTCTGCAAGAGAAAGAAAAGTTGTGGAAGCTCTTACCAAAGGAATTATCAATAAAATACTTCACACACCTGTTACTAAGTTGAGAAGTCCTCAATCAAGAGAAGAAAGACAAGCTTCTTTAAAAATTGTCGAAAAATTGTTTTCTTTGGAGGATGAGGATAAAAACAACTAAATTTATCTAATTTATATTAAGTTTTTCAAGTGATTTATCGAAATACCTTCGTAAACTGACCATTGCTGTTTCTAAATTTACCCATAATCAGTTACTTTAGTTAGTTGTATATCTACCTCCATTAGATTGAATGAAGCGTGTGTTAGCCATCATCCTCGGAGGAGGAAAAGGTTCTAGACTTTACCCTTTAACAAAAATGAGGGCGAAACCTGCTGTGCCATTGGCCGGTAAGTATCGTTTAATTGATATCCCAATTAGTAATTGTATTAATTCTGGTATAGAAAAAATGTATGTATTGACTCAGTTCAATAGTGCATCTCTAAATAGACATATAGGAAGAACCTATAATTTAAATGGCCCTTTTGGTCAGGGATTTGTTGAGGTTTTAGCTGCGCAACAGACCCCTGATAGTCCAAAGTGGTTTGAAGGTACTGCTGATGCTGTTAGAAAATACCAATGGTTATTTCAAGAATGGGATGTAGACGAATATTTAATATTATCAGGTGATCAACTGTATAGGATGGATTACAGTTTATTTGTTCAACATCATAGAGATAATAGAGCTGACTTAACTGTCGCAGCTTTACCAGTTGATGAAGCCCAAGCAGAAGGTTTTGGCCTCATGAGAACAGATGATTTAGGAAATATAAAAGAGTTCAGTGAAAAGCCTACTGGAGAGAAGCTGAAGGCAATGGCAGTAGATACTTCCAAATTTGGATTAAGTATTGAGTCTGCTGCAGAAAAACCCTACCTTGCCTCTATGGGTATCTATGTATTTAGTAGAAATACTCTTTTCGATCTTCTAAATAAATTTCCTAGTTATACTGATTTTGGTAAGGACATAATTCCTGAATCACTTAAAAGAGGCGATACTCTCAAAAGTTATGTATTTGATGATTATTGGGAAGATATCGGAACCATTGGTGCGTTCTTTGAGTCAAACCTTGCATTAACTGAGCAACCAAAACCTCCATTTAGTTTTTATGATGAGAAATTCCCAATTTATACAAGACCTAGATTTCTTCCTCCTTCTAAACTTGTAGATGCTCAAATTACTGATTCAATAGTCTGTGAAGGTACAATCTTGAAGTCATGCAGTATTTTGCATTGTGTTTTGGGTGTTAGGAGCAGGATTGAAAGTGATTCTGTTCTTGAGGATACTCTTGTAATGGGTGCCGATTTTTTTGAATCGCCTGAAGAGAGGATTGAATTAAGAAAAGGAGGCGGAACACCTCTTGGAGTAGGTGAAGGAACTACTGTAAAAAGAGCAATTCTTGATAAGAATACAAGGATTGGTGATAATGTCGTGATTATTAATAAAGATCGAGTAGAAGAAGCAGATAAGCCAGAATTAGGCTTCTACATAAGAAATGGAATTGTTGTAGTAGTTAAAAACGCAACTATTGCAGACGGAACTGTTATTTAGATCTTTTCGATCATTTTTCGCTGACATAAGTATTTTTTTTGAGCAATTTTGTTGAGTTGCAGGCACACTATATTTATTGAGTTTTTTAATTTTTATGTCCAAGGCACATTTCGGTTTAATCGGTCTTGGTGTTATGGGCGAAAATTTAGTTCTTAACGCAGAGAGAAATGGATTTTCTAGTGTGGTTTTTAATAGAACTTACTCAAAAACTGAAGAATTTTTGCAAGGTCGAGGCTTTGGTAAGAATATAGCGGGAGCTGAAACTCTTCAAGAATTTGTTAATAAGCTTGAGAGACCTAGAAGAATTCTAATGATGGTAAAAGCCGGATCCGCAACAGATGCTGTTATAGACAATATTTCTGGATATCTCGAAGAAGGAGATTTATTAATAGATGGCGGTAATTCTCAATTTAAAGATACAGAAAGAAGGGTAAAAACTCTTGAAAGTAAAAGTTTTGGATACATTGGAATGGGAGTATCTGGTGGTGCCAAAGGTGCTCTTGAAGGTCCAAGTATGATGCCTGGAGGTACTAAGGCTTCATATGATGCGATAGAAAGTTTATTAACTAAAATGGCTGCCAAAGTTGAAGACGGACCATGTGTAGCATATGTAGGACCAGGAGGTTCAGGTCATTTTGTGAAAACTGTTCATAACGGAATTGAATATGGAATTGAGCAAATACTTGCAGAAGCTTATGACCTTATGAAGAGAGTCAAACATATGAATGGACAGCAGATGTCAGAGGTATTTGGTATTTGGAATAATACTGATGAATTAGCTTCTTATCTTGTTGAGATAACGGAGATTTGTCTAAATACAAAAGATGAGATTACTGGAGATGATGTTGTTGAGAAAATATTAGATAAAGCTGGCCAGAAAGGTACTGGGTTATGGACTGTTGTAAGTGCTTTAGAACTTGGCGTATCAGTACCAACTATATATGCATCTTTAAATGCAAGAGTAATGAGTTCTTTAAAAGATCAACGTAGTGAGATTGAAAAAACTATTCCAAGCAAAGAGATAGAGGATTTTGATTTAGGAAATATATCGGATGGAATGAAACCTTTATTTGATGCTGTAGTCCTTGCCACAATAGCTAGCTATGCCCAAGGTATGGATATTTTAAGAGAAGCATCTTCAGTATATAATTATGGTTTGAATATGCCTTCTATTGCTCAAATATGGAAAGGTGGTTGCATAATTAGATCGAAATTATTGAGTAAAATTCAAGATGCTTATAAAAATGACCCTAATCTAAAAAATTTAATTTTTGATGATTGGTTTAATAATGAAATAGCTACAAGATTAGATAACTTAGCCAATGTAGTTTCCTCATCTACAAAAGCTGGTATACCAGTTCCATGTCTATCCAGTACTTTAGATTATTTGAATAGTTACAGAACCAATAGACTTCCTCAGAATTTAGTTCAGGCAATGAGAGATTGTTTCGGCTCACATACATATGAAAGAATTGATAAGGAAGGTAGTTTTCATACTGAATGGATGAAATGATTGAAAAGGTTAAAAATGGATATACCCTTAATATTTACAAAGACAAGTTAGAACTATCAACAGCGGTTTTTAAGTTTATTGAAATTCAAATTATTCATACTTTAAAAAATAAAGACAGATTCAAATTTTGTGTAAGTGGAGGCTCAACCCCTAAATCTGTGTATCAGCTTTTATCAAAATGTGATCTTAGATGGGATATGGTTGATGTCTTTTTAGGAGACGAAAGATGTGTTGATCCAAATTCAGAATTAAGTAACTCGCTAATGTTGAAAAATTCATTGTTAACTAATTTTGGATCTAAAGCTTTTTTTTATGAGATTTTTAATGATTTAAAGGCTGATGATGAAGTTACAAAAAATCAATTTATTTCTAAATTATTTGAAAAATGTGGATCAAACCCTCCAACATTTGATTTAACATTATTAGGTCTTGGAGACGATGGTCATACAGCTTCACTATTCCCTTATCAAAAAAATAATAATGTAGATGATTTTGTGATTTTTAATGAAGGTAAAGGATTAAAAAGAATTTCATTAACTCCAAAGGTCCTTTCAGCCTCATCAAAGATAGTATTTTTAGTTAGTGGTGCCAATAAAAGAATTGCCCTTGATAGGTTACTAGATGATAAAGAGCCACCAGATAGAACACCATCAAAATTAATAAAATCCATAAATCAAATTTCAATATTTTGTGATCAGGAATCAGCAAAAGAATTAGAAATTTAGTTAAAGTCTGTTAATGATTTAAATTATTTAATGAGTAATAAAAAATTTTTATTCCAGAAAATGGAGTTTAATGGTTGGAAAACATTAAATGATACTGTTATGGGCGGATCAAGTTCAGCTTTCTGTGAGTTTTCAAATTCTGGTCTGTTATTAAAGGGTGATATTGTCGAGAAAGCAGGAGGATTTGTTAGTTGTAGATCGCCTATTTATAAACCCTCTTTAAACTTATCTGAATATTTATCCTTCGAATTAAATATTGATGGACAGGGAAGAACTTTTAAATTTGCTGTCGCTTGTGAAGATGATCTTCTTGGACTAACCGAATTTATTCCTGGTGGTCTTAGATGGATTAAATCATTCCCAACAAAAAAATTTGGAACAACTAATGTTCAAATCCCCTTTAGTGAGCTAAAACCTTCAGTAAGAGCTAATAAGGTACGGTTCCCATTTAAATTTAAGCCATCTAAAATTAAGAGATTGCAACTACTACACTCTAAGTTTGGTGATGATGGATTACTTAATAATGAATTTAAACAGGGTTCCATAAAAGTTTTAATTAAATCAATAAGTGTTATTTGAAAATCCATTTAAAAATATAGAGAGCTTAATCGCTAAGTCAGCAGATTTAACAAATAAACCTTTTGTGCATTCTGTCGTAAAAATAAATGGTGAATACGAAATCGAAGAAGAAGATATTGATTTGACGGTTAATATCTTATGTCGAGATAAAGAAGGTAAAAGATTAGAAATTTACGATCTTGAATTAGAACTTTTTAAATCAAATAAAGAGTTAGTTTTAGTTATCTCTAAGCTTAATTTCCCTGATGAACCAATATTATGGTTTGGAGTTAAAACATTGTGGATGAATAGTAATAATGGGAAAAAATGCAACTCACCAAAATACAGTGCTAGATTGGAAAACTTAGCAAATAGGATAAAAAGCTTTATTGATTAAGAAAATAAACTTTAAGCTGATCTATAAATCAGTAACAGCTCCTAAACTTGATGTGCTTACGATTTTCGAATATTTTGAAAGTATCCCTCTTTTGTATTTTGGTGTAGGTCTTACCCAATCTTTTTTTCTTTTTTCTAATTCTTCGTCAGATAAATCAACTTTAATTAGTTGCTTTACAGCATCTACTGTAATTAAATCACCTTGTTTTATAAGAGCAATATTTCCGCCAACAGCAGCCTCTGGGGCTATATGACCCACAACCAGACCATAAGTGCCCCCGCTAAATCTACCATCGGTAATTAAAGCTACCTTCTCTCCGAGGCCTTGACCAACAATTGCAGATGTTGGAGCTAACATCTCTCTCATACCTGGTCCTCCTACAGGTCCTTCATTTCTAATAACAACAACATCACCAGCTTTGATATCATTATTCAATATAGATTTTAAACAATCCTCTTCACTTTCAAAAATCTTTGCTGGACCTGTTAATACAGGGTTTTTTACTCCGCTAATTTTGGCTACGGAACCTTCGCTCGCTAAATTACCTTTTAATATCGCTAGGTGTCCTTTTTTATAAAGAGGGTTATTTATATCTCTTATGACATTTTGATTTGTTGCAGGCTTATCTGGAATATTCTGTAAGTATTCTGAGATTGTTTTCCCTTCAATATTTTTGCAATCGCCATGAATTAATCCTGCATTCAAAAGTATTTTCATTACTTGTGGAATCCCACCAGCATTATGAAGATCCACCGTCACAAATTTACCACTCGGTTTAAGGTCACAAATAACGGGTACTTTTTGTCTGATTCTCTCAAAATCATTAATGTTGATATCTATTCCTGCAGTATTTGCAATGGCTAAGATGTGCAAAACCGCATTTGTTGATCCTCCAATTGCCATAATTACTGATATTGCATTTTCAAATGCTTTCTTAGTCATTAGGTCTAGAGGTCTTATGTCTTTTTCTATTGCAGATACTAATATCTCAGCACTTTTATCTGCACTTAGTTCTTTTTCAAGATCTTCAGCAGCCATAGTGGAACTGTGAGGAAGACTTAACCCTAATACTTCAATAACTGCAGACATTGTATTAGCTGTAAACATCCCTCCACAGCTACCAGCACCAGGAATACAATTTTTCTCAACTTGGATTAGCCTTTCTTCATTAATTTTGCCTGATGTTAATTGTCCAACAGCTTCAAATGCACTAACAACAGTAAGATCTTCTCCATTCAACTTTCCAGGTTTTATTGTCCCTCCATAAATGAAAATTGAGGGAATATTCATTCTTGCAATCGCTATCATGGCACCTGGCATATTTTTGTCACATCCACCTATAGCAAGCACTCCATCCATACTCTGAGCATTGCATGCTGTTTCAATTGAATCAGCAATAACTTCTCTTGAAACTAGTGAATATTTCATGCCCTCTGTTCCCATAGAAATACCATCACTTACTGTTATCGTTCCAAACATCTGAGGCATCCCACCTGATCTTTTTATTGATTCTTCAGCTTTGAGTGCTAGCTTATTTAAACCTATATTGCATGGTGTTATGGTGCTGTATCCATTTGCAACTCCAATAATAGGTTTATTAAAATCTTCATCATTAAATCCAACAGCTCTTAACATCGATCTGTTAGGGGATCTTTGCACACCTTGGGTTATTGCAGATGATCTGAGTTTATTCATATTATTTGAGAACCTTTTTTATTCTATTGCCCCAACTCTTCAAGTTGCTTCCTCACATCAGCAATTGCAGAATTAAGTTTCTCAACTTTCTTCTCCAGATTCTCTCCTTCAACTTCATTTATCTTTTCATTTGAATCAATCGCTTCAGAGCCATCTTGAATTCTAGAGGAATACATCATTGCTTTTTGTTTCTTTTCCTCCTTTCTTTTGTCTGCTTCGGATATTAACCACCATGCTAGACCTGCTGCTCCAATAAAAGCACCGCTTATTAATGATAAAAGATTATTTGAAGACGAATCTCTGTATTCAGACATTGGTAAAATATTTACTCCTATATTCTATATTAGTTATTATCTTGAAATATAGTACTTAAACGCAATAAAGGATTCCCAATACCCGGTACCAATAATTTTGTGTTTTCATCTTCCTCATCTATGCAAGAGGTGTAGATTACCTGATTAGGGAATAATTTGCCAATTTCATTTAACCCTTTATTTGAGCAAATAGCAGTTATTAACAAAATCCTATTGGAATCAACACCTAATTTCTTTAATTTAATTAAAGTTTCTAATGTTGCTGATGTTGTCGTTATTTGTTCAGAATAAAATAAAACTCCTTCATTTGAGTCAATAGTCTTAGGTAGTTCTCCCAATGAAAGTGTTGAATTAGGAATTACTTCTTTAGATCCAAACCAAAGAGATAACCCTTCGGGCAACATTGCGAGCACTTTTATTGGATAATCATTATTAATAAAAAATCCATCTGCTTCCCCATTATCAGTATTTACTCTCTCTTTTTTATATGGCAGCCAATTACGTAATGCTTCATATGTAAGCCATTTACCTAATTGTTCATATCCTGTTGAGTACAAAATGTTTGGAGTATTTTTTTCTCGCAATATTGAAAGCCAATGTTTTATTAATGGATGAGGAGGAACAATTACCTTTAGTGACATTGCCATATATTTTCCTTTAAGATACTCTTACAAACTTTAAATACTTAAGTTCTAAAATACAGTCTTATTATGATTAAATCAATTGTTTTCCCCTCACTAAAGAATGCTTTAATTACTTTGTTATTCGTTGGAATTTTATTTTTTAATTCTGTAAATTCTGCATGGGCTAAAAGACCTCCAGAAATTAGAAACCAACAAGACCTTAATTTAGAGCCAGATATGCATGGTCAAGATTTAAGCGGTAACGAATACGTTAAGTTTGATTTGAATGGGTTTAATTTCAGTGAAAGTAATTTAGAAGGCGCGGTATTCAATAATAGTAAATTGCAAAACTCAAAGTTTACTGGAGCCAATTTAAGAGATGCACTAGCTTATGCAACAGACTTTACAGATGCAGATCTTTCGGATGTTAATTTTACAAATGCTTTATTAATGGAAAGTAATTTTGAAGGAGCAAAAATAGATGGTGCAGATTTTACTGATGCTGTTCTTAGTCGTACACAACAAAAACAATTATGTGCAATTGCTAATGGCACAAATACTTCTACAGGAGAGAGTACAGAATATAGCCTAGGTTGTTAATCATTAAGGATGAAAAAAAAAATACCAGTAATAGTTGTTTCCGGTTTTCTTGGTTCAGGTAAAACAACTTTTCTTAGATATTTGTTAAAGGAAAGTAATAAAAAATTCGGTTTAATAATCAATGAATTTGGTGATGTTGGAATTGACGGTGATTTAATTAAAAGTTGCGATAGATGTGATGAAACAGAAGAAGAATGCGTAATCGAATTAAATAATGGATGTTTATGTTGTACTGTTCAAGATGATTTTGTTCCATCAATAAAAGCTCTTCTAGAATTTAATCCTACTATTGAATCAATAATTATCGAAACAAGTGGCTTGGCACTTCCAATTCCCTTAATTCAAGCACTTAACTGGCCTGAAATTAGGTCTTCCATATACCTTGATGTAGTAGTTGGTATCGTTAATGGAGAGTCAATGCTTAATGGTTCACCAATTAATGATCTTAATAAAATAACAAAACAATATAATGATACGTTTAAAATTGATCATAACGCCGATATTGAAGAACTTTTTGAGGAACAACTTGAAGTCTCTGATATCGTTTTAGTCTCTAGATCAGATATCTTAAATGATCATCAGTTTGATGTTGTAAAAAATAAAATCCAAGGAAGTCTGAACTCATCTACACCTGTCCTTAAATCCAAGAATGGCAAAATTGATTTAAATTATCTATTTGACTTTAACTTTAAAAAGGAGACTTATAAAGAATTTTTAACGGAAGAACATGACCATAATCATGTTGAGCTTGTATCAGATTCAATTAAATTAAATTATTTCCTTGAAAAAAATGACTTTGAAAAAGAGATGTCAAAAATCTTGGATGAATTAAACATTCTTCGAATAAAAGGACGTATTTGGATACCAAACAAATCATTGCCTTTACAAATACAAATAGTTGGAAAAAAAATTAATACTTGGTTTGAAGAAGCTCCCATCAATTGTTGGAAACCAATTGATAATGCTGGTCTTGAATTAGTAATAATTTCCTTTGATGAAAAATCGATAAAAATTTTGGAAAAAAAATTTAAAGAGAAATTTAAGATTTTAAATGACCCAATAATACCAATTTGACTTTATAGTTAGCTGTCGGGATACTTACTACAGTAGAAAGTCGTAAATGGAAAATCCAAAAATTGCTTTAAAACAAATAATCTCTGACGATGTAATATCAATTGATAAAATCAAATGTTCCAAATGTGGAGGGGCAGGAAATTTTAAAACACCTGAAAATTCAAGAAGAACTTGTTTAGTTTGTTTTGGTAAGGGTTACATAAACATTTAAAAATTCAGAAAACCTTGAGGTAAAAATATTTGTTTATTAATCAATAGTACTTTTTATTAGAATTTAAACTAATCTTCTAATAGAAATTATTTTTTAATTGGACCAATTTGCTGTAAAAGTTTTTGTAAGACTAAGACCTTCAGTTTTAGATCCAGCAGGGGAAGCTACCAAATCTGCCTCTATAAAACTTGGAGCCGAGGGAATAAAATCATTACGTATAGGAAAAATGATTGAAGTAAAAATAGAAGGTAATGGTGAAAACGAAGTAAGAGAAAAAATTGATTTATTGTGTGATAGGTTATTCGCAAATACTGTTATTGAAGACTATGAATATTCACTAGAAAAATTATAAGATGGATAATTTTACTGTAGGAGTTATTGTCTTCCCTGGTTCTAATTGTGATCGTGATGTTTCATGGGCACTGGAAGGTTGTTTAGACATGAGAACGAAATACTTGTGGCATGAGTCTTCAGATTTAAGCGATGTAGATGCAATAGTTTTACCTGGAGGATTTAGCTATGGTGATTATTTAAGATGCGGTGCAATTGCTAGATTCTCTCCATTAATAAATGCCTTGGATGAGTTTGTTAAAACCGGAAAAAGAGTTTTAGGAATATGTAATGGGTTTCAAATCTTAACAGAATCAGGCTTTTTGCCTGGTGCCCTTACTGCAAATAAAAACCTTAATTTCATCTGTGATGATGTTGAACTTGATATTGTTTCTTCAAAAGGAGGTTGGTTTAATAATGGAGGTGAAAAACAAACTATTAAGTTGCCAATAGCGCATGGGGAAGGAAGATATCATTGTGATTCTGATACTTTAAAAAAACTTGCAGATAATGAATTGATCGCTTTGAGATATAAAAATAATCCTAATGGATCCTTATTTGATATCGCAGGCATAACTAATGAAAAGGGAAATGTTTTAGGTTTAATGCCTCATCCAGAACGTGCATGTGACGATACAATTGGTGGGACTGATGGTCTCTTTACATTAAAATCATTAATATTGAAATAAAAAAAAAGACCCCCGATGTTGGAGGTCATTTTTTGCTTGATTCCTTTTTTAATTAAACAGTAGCTTTTACTTTGGGATCTAAATCACCTTTAGCGTAAAGATCAGCAAAGTAATTGGTGCTGTTTTGCTTGATCTTACTCGCTTGACCTTCGCACCAGAATTGCTTGTATCTGTCAAGACAAACTTGCTTCATGTATTTTCTAGCAGGTTTGTTGAAATGTCTTGGGTCAAAGTTTGCCTTGTCAGCAAATGCTGCCTCTCTTACCGCGGCAGTGAAGGCAAGTCTGTTATCGGTATCAATGTTGACTTTCCTAACTCCATTTCTTATTCCCTCTTGAATCTCTTCAACAGGAACACCATATGTTTGAGGAATTTCACCACCATATTTGTTAATGATATCCAACCATTCTTGAGGCACTGAACTAGATCCATGCATTACAAGATGTGTATTTGGAAGTGCTTTATGGATTTCAGCAATTCTGCTTATTGCAAGAACTTCTCCTGTAGGCTTCCTTGTGAACTTATATGCACCATGACTTGTACCTATAGCAATTGCTAATGCATCAACTTTTGTTTTAGCAACAAAATCTGCCGCTTCTTCAGGATCAGTCAAAAGCATATCTGTAGAAAGTTCACCTTCAAATCCATGGCCATCTTCTGCCTCACCTTTTCCTGTCTCTAATGAACCTAAGCAACCTAATTCACCTTCAACACTAACTCCAACTGAATGAGCAAAATCTACAACTTTTTTAGTTACCGCAACATTGTATTCGTAACTCGCTGGTGTTTTTGCATCTGCCTCTAGAGAACCATCCATCATTACAGACGTGAAACCATTAATTGCTGCTGAATAACATGTTGATGGCTCGTTACCATGGTCTTGGTGCATCACAACTGGAATATTAGGATAAGTTTCAGTTGCTGCAAGAATCAGATGACGAAGAAATATTTCTCCAGCATAATTTCTAGCGCCTCTTGAAGCTTGTAGAATTACAGGACTATCTGTTTCATAAGCAGCCTCCATAATTGCTTGAACTTGTTCAAGGTTATTTACGTTAAACGCTGGGATACCATAACCATTTTCAGCAGCGTGATCTAAAAGTAGTCTTAAGGGAACAAGGGCCATAATCAAAATGAATTAGATGCTTAAGTTTTTAAGCAATATGTTCCGAGAGTTTAGTATACAGAGGTATCAAATGTCACGTCATTAGATATACAAAATACTAAATTAACGAATCTAATTTTATGGTCCAGTGTATATTTTTAGAATTTTAGGTTAGTAAGTGTAGCCTGCAACAAATAATTGCTCATCAGATGAAGGTTGCGAACCTGCTACGTAGGATCCTGTTGAAGCCTCTGAGTTTGCTTGAGCTCTTGCTATTAAGGCCTTTTGACCACCTTCTACATCACTTCCCTTCCAAGCCTTTAAGCACGAGTGCTGTAATGCTCTTCCATATGAGAATGAAACGTTCCATAAAGCTTTTCTGTAAAGAGTATTCATATTATTTAAATAAACAGAAGCAGCCTCTTCGCTTAATCCTCCTGATAAGAAAACTATTCCAGGAACAGATGCAGGAACGCATCTTTCCATAGTTCTTATAGTCATCTCTGCAACTTTCATAGGATCTGCCTTAGTTTGACAATCTGCTCCATTAACTGTCATAGAAGGTTTTAAAAGTGTTCCCTCTAGAAAGACTCCATTAGCTTGACAAGCAATGTAAACCTGCTTAATAACCTCTTGTTGAACTTCAGCAGTTTTTTCGATAGTATGATCGCCGTCCATTAAGATTTCAGGTTCAATAATTGGTACCAAGCCCGATTCTTGAACTGATCTCGCATACCTTGCGAGTCCCCATGCGTTCTCTTGTATTGATAGTTTTGAAGGACAACCATCACTTGTTATCTGGAGAACTGCTCTCCACTTTGCAAATCTTGCGCCTTGTTCATAATATTTTGCTGCTCTTTCAACTAATCCATCTAGACCAGAGCAAAAAGTTTCTACATCTCCTGCTCCAGGAAGTGGAATTAAACCTTTATCAACCTTTATTCCAGGAATGATACCTAAATCATTTAATTTCTTAACCATTGATTCACCATCTTGGTGATTCTGATAAAGAGTTTCTTCAAAAAGTATTGCTCCACTTATGTATTTACCAAGGCCTTCTGTAGTAAAAAGCATACCTCTATATGCCTTCCTGTTCTCTTCAGTATTCTCAACACCAATTCCAGCTAGTCTTTTCCCAACTGTTTTAGTGGATTCATCTACGGCTAATATACCTTTCCCTTTAGAAGCTAGTAATTGAGCATTTTCTTTAAGCTCATTCTTGTAATAATTTAAAGCCATCCTTAAAAATTCAGTTCAATTGATTTTTCCAGAATATGAAGAAAAAATAAAATCAATCTAATACTTAATCGGGTGATATTTGCTACGTATCAATGTATAGCCTTAAATTTTGATACTTAATCCACTTTTCGATGATTCTCTTATAGCTTCACAAACTTTATGACTTGCAAGTCCCTCACTCAAGCCTGGAATGATCGGTGTTTTATTAAAAATACTTTCAGCCCATAAATTTTGAATTCTCATTACTGGGGCTATCCTCCCATCAGTCCATGTTTTTTTAAAGTTAAAACTTGAATCTGCAGTTAGATTTTGGATCTTATTTTCTTTATCTGAATATTTCAAATTAAAACCATGCACATAATCTTTTTGGTTCTCGCTTTTAAGAATAAGTGAACCTTCGCTCCCATATATTTCTAAACAAAATCCTCTACCGTTTCTAGAAATCGATGATAACGATACTTGACATGGAATAAGATTCGAGCTGTAGTTTGATAATTCTATATTGGCTAGACAAACATCCTCGCTCGTAACATCATTTAAATCAGATGAATTAGGTGATGGTCTTTTTTTTATTGAGGTTGCCAACTTGCCAGATACGTTTATGGATTCTCCAAAAAACCAATTCAACATATCGAATGCATGAGTACCCAAGGCGCCAATAACTCCTCCACCTTTTTCTTCCAAAGAATACCAATTCCAAGTTCTTTTGGGGTCGGATCTACTGCCCATTAACCAATCTAATTTGACTAAATATATATCTCCTAAGATATTTTCATAAATAAGTTTTTTTGTCTGAAGGAAAAGGGGTACTGCTCTATATTCAAAATCAACACATACGCTTAGGTTCTTAATCAATGATATTCTATGTAGCTCTTCAATCTGAGAGGACGATATTGAAACGGGTTTTTCTAATAGCAAGTTTTTATTATTCTCAAGTGCTTGTTTTGCTAATTTAAATCTTGATTCAGGAGGGGTAGCAATAATAATCCCATCAATTTCTGGAGATTTAACTAAGTCTTCCCAATCATGAAAAAACTTTAATCCCGTTTCTTTTTCTATTAATGATTTTTGTGCTTTCTCATAATGATATATAGCTACAGGCGTTAAATAATGAGACTCTTTTAGTGCCTCTAAATGAACTTTCTTCCCAAACCCAAGTCCAGCAATGGCAATTTTTAATTTTTTATTTTTTGTATTCATTCTTATCCATTAATAAACTCTGAACAACTATTTTCGATGACTACATCTATAAGTTCGTCATTATTAGAGGTTTGCCATTTTGAATTGAATTGTGGAATTCCATTAATAGAAGTATCTTTAAACTTTTTTTCATCGCAATTAATTCTCATCACATAAAGTGATAACTCTCCATCATCATCAGAATTAGTTGGATTTTTTAAGTACTTTGTTAAGACACTTATTTCACCATTTTGATGCGGTCTAATACTTCCTTTGTCAAGCCATTCTTTCCCTTCATTATTCTCTTTTAGGAGGACCCAATCAACATTTCCTATTCCATATGAATATGGAGCAAAATTTAAAATAAAAAATAAAAGGCTTAAAGAAAAATATAATAAATTTGAAATTATTCTCATTTTATATATTTACTTTTGTAAGTTCTTTTACACCATGAATTTTTAAAATTTTAGTCAGAGTATCCTTGAGATCTTTCCTTTTAACTATTACATCAACAAACCCATGCTCAAGCAGATATTCAGCTGTTTGAAAGTTATCTGGTAATTTTTCTCTTAATGTTTGTTCTATAACCCTTCTTCCAGCAAATCCAATGAGAGCTTTAGGTTCTGCCAAAATTAAATCACCTAACATTGCAAAGCTTGCTGTCACTCCTCCAGTGGTTGGATGAGTTAATAGGGGCATATATAAAAGATTTTTTTCTTTATGTTTTTTTAGTGCTCCAGATATTTTTGCCATTTGCATGAGACTTAACATGCCTTCTTGCATCCTTGCTCCTCCTGATGCACAAACAATAAGAATTGGAAAATTTTCTAAAGTTGCTCTCTCAATTATCCTTGTAATTTTTTCACCAACTACTGAACCCATGGAGCCTCCCATAAATCTAAAATCCATAACAGCTAATGCTAAAGGCATTGAATTTACAGAACAGATACCTGTTACTACTCCATCTCTTAAGCCTGTGCCAGCTTGACTTTCTTTGATTCGATCAGCATATGATCTTCTATCTTTAAAACCCAATGGATCTGTAGGACTTAGTGAACTATCAAACTCTTCGAATGAATTTTTGTCAGCAATTATATTTATCCTTTCATCACTATTAATCCTATTGTGGTGTCCACAATTACTACAAACATTAAAATTTGAAATTAGGTCTTTTCTATAGGCTACTTGCGAACATTCAGAACATTTAACCCACAAACCATCCCCCTCATCTGTATCTTGCGAAACTTTTCCAACAAATTGATCTTTACGCCTTGCGGCAAACCAGTCGATTAATGACACAACGTTACCTTTTTTTCTATTTAAAACTAAATAAGGTACTTTTATCAAGAAAGATATATAAAAATTTGAGATCTTCTAGATTAGAAACTCCTAAAGAAAAATATAAAGATTTGAATTGATAATCGAAAAATAACTATTATTTATTTTTCTCCTCAATCATTTTATGAATTATTGGAGTAAGAATTAGTTCCATTGCGAAACCCATTTTCCCCCCATTTACTACGATACTAGTTGGACTTGACATAAATGAATCGTTTATCATTCCAAGTAAGTATTGAAAATCAATCCCCCATTTCTCTCTTGCACCTTTTCTGAAATGTATGATCACAAAGCTCTCATCAGGAGTTGGTATATTCCTGCAAATGAAAGGATTTGAGGTGTCTATTGTGGGAATTCTTTGGAAATTAATATCAGTTTTGCTGAATTGTGGGCAAATGTGATTTATATAATCAGGCATTCTTCTCAATATTGTATCCACTATGGTTTCAGCTGAGTAACCTCTTTCTGCGTTATCTCTATGGATTTTTTGAATCCACTCTAAATTTGTTATCGGAACAACACCGACAAGTAAATCAGCGTAAGATGCCACATTGTATCCATCACCTTCTACCCCACCATGCAAACCTTCATAAAAAAGTACATCTGTTCCCTGAGGAATATCTTCCCATGGGGTAAATTGCCCAGGTTCTAAGGATGTCCCAAGTCTTGTATTATGTTCTTCTGCTTCTTCAAGACTATGTAGATAATATCTTTTCTTTCCTCCTCCAGTTTCACCATAGATTTTAAAAAGTTCTTCTAGCTTGTCAAAAAGATTAGCCTCTGGACCAAAGTGAGAGAAATTTTCACCTTTTGAAAGAGCCTCTGCCATAGCTTTTTTCATAGGCATTCTTTCAAACCTGTGGTAACTATCACCTTCTACAACTGCGGGAACAATATCTTCTCTGGCAAAAATATGCTCAAAGGCTCTTTTTACTGTACTTGTTCCTGCTCCTGAAGATCCTGTTACAGCGACTACTGGATGACGTTTTGACATTTTTAAAAGACAATATCTAATGATTCTGACAGGTCATATGCCAACTTTATGTTCAACTTAAAAATATTTTTTTATTTATTAATTTTTTTTTAAATTTCATCTATTATTTTATTTCCGATTTCACTGCAAGATAATACTTCTGAGGAACCATCAGCTAAATCGGCTGTTCTATATCCTTTTGAAAAAACTTTATCAATGGCAGTTTCTAAATTTTCTGCGGCTTCTTCTTCATTTAATCCAATTTTTAACATCATAGAGGCGGATAAAAGCATCGCAATAGGATTCGCTATGTTTTTACCAGCTATATCAGGAGCGGAACCATGAACAGGTTCAAAGACTCCAGGCCCGTTATTGTTTAGAGAAGCAGATGGAAGCATACCAATAGAGCCAGTTAACATTGCGGCTAAATCACTTAAAATATCACCAAATAAATTACTAGTTAGAATTACATCGAATTGACTAGGATCTCTAACTAATTGCATTGCTGCATTATCAACGTACATATTGATTAAAGATAAATTACTATATTTTGAGGTGATATTTAAAACTGTATCTCTCCACAATTGACTAACCTCAAGAACGTTTGATTTATCAACTGAACATATTTTTTTATTTCTTTGATTAGCAATTTTTATTGCTATTTCAGTTATTCTCTCTATTTCGGCCGAATCATAAACCATCGTATTGAAAGCTTTTGGAATTTTTGTATTTGTTATATGTCCTCTTGGCTTTCCAAAATAAATACCCCCTATTAATTCTCTTACAACAATAAGATCTACATTCTCAACGATTTCTTTTTTTAATGTACTTGAATCTATGAGAGATTTTCTTATTTTTACAGGCCTGATATTTGCGAAAAGGTTTAGGGCAGATCTTAACTTTAGTAACCCACTTTCTGGTCTTAATTCTCTTGCAAGAGAGTCATATTTAATATCTCCAACACATGCTAAAAGCACAGCATCACTTTTTTTGCATTGATCTAGTGTCTCGTCTGGAGCAGGAGTCCCATATTTTTCATAAGCTATCCCTCCAAATAATTTTTCAATAATCTCAATATCAAAATTATGATTTTTTGAAAGCTTTTTTAAGACTTTTTTTGAAACTTCTGAAATCTCTGGCCCAATTCCGTCTCCTGATAATAAAACAATCTTATATTTCTTCATTTAAATTTTTGTTTAATAGAACAATAAATTATTGCTTGTCTAATTGTCTAAGTTTTTTTGCTAATTCTGGTAATTTTTTAAAAACACTTGAACTCTTTAGCCATGATTTATTTTCCATAGCGGGGAAACCACTAATTACCTTGCCATCTTCTATGTCACAATGGATCCCGCATTTTGAACTCGCAATGACATTATTCCCAACTTTTACTCTATTATTGACTCCTACTTGCCCTGCCAAAATAACACCATCTCCAATTTTTGCTCCTCCAGCGATACCAACTTGAGCTGCAAACGCACAATTCTTGCCAATTTTAACTCCATGACCTATTTGTACTAAATTATCCAACTTTGTTCCCTCATCAATAAAAGTAAAACCTACTGCGGGTCTATCAATACAACAATTCGTTCCAATTTCTACAAAACTCATTATTTTTACACCACCTTTTTGAGGCATCTTTACCCATTTGCCATCTTTAGGAATAAAGCCAAATCCTTCTGATCCAATAACAGAATTTGAATTAATTACACAATTATTTTTTAGAGTGGTATTTTCGTAAATAACACAATTTGGATGAATTATATTGTTATCTCCAATTCGAACATTGCCTAAAATTGATGATCCAGGAAGAATATGGTTATTGTCTCCAATTACAGTATTTTCTCCTACATAAACATTAGATCCAATATGGCAATCTTCTCCAATAATTGCTGTTTTATCTATAACGGCTGTAGCGTGAATTCCTGGTTTGAAATTGATCGTTTTATATAAACAATTCAAAACCTCAGCAAATGCAATTCTTGGATTTTTGACGATTATGTTTGATATTTTGAGTTTCTTTAGGACACTAGCGATTTCATTGTTGTTAGTGGTTATTATTGCCGATGCTTTAGTCTGATCTAATTTTTCTTTAAGGATATTATTTTCTTCTAAAAAAGATATTTGATGGTTATCTGCAGTATCTAAAGATGCAGCATCATCTATATTTAAATCTTCAAAAATATTGGCACTAATAAAATTTGAATTTCCTTTTTTTATTAGATCAACTAAATCACTTAAAAGCATTTGTCAGGTTTAAATTTTTCTAAGAGAGAGCAAGAACATCTCTGTGTACGACAATGATGGTGGAGTTGTTTTTTTCTTTATTATTTAAGATACTTCTTAATTTGTCGCTACTTATTGATACTAAACCTTTTGCAACTTCTTTATCATTTGTATTTACGATTTTAACTGCTTGATTAACCGTAAAGTTTCCTTCTACATTTTTAACACCAACTGCTAAAAGTGAGGCACCTTTTTTTTTGATTGCAAAAGAAGCTCCCTCATCCAAAGTGATTATTCCTACTGTGTGAATTGCATGTGAAAGCCAACTTTTTTTGTTTCCTATAGGTTTTTCTACTGGATAAAACAAAGTTCCAATTTTGTTATCATTAAAAATTTCAATTAAGTTTTTTTTATTAGTTCCATCAACTAGTTGGACTTCAACTCCTCCTTTTGTTGCTATTTCTGCAGAAATTAGTTTTGTAGAAATTCCTCCTGTTCCCCATTCATTATTTGAGTTTTGAATATTTTTATCTTTAATTTCTTTTAATTCACTATTATGAACCTCTTTAATTGGATGCGCATCTTTATTATTACGTGGATCTTTTGAGTATAGATTCTCAATATCGGTTAACAAAATAAGCTTGCTAGCATTTATAGCTAATGCAACTAATGCAGAGAGGGTATCATTGTCTCCATATTTAAGCTCTTCATTTGCTACAGTATCGTTCTCGTTTACTATTGGAATAACATTCAAATCAATTAATTTTTTTAAGGTTTTAGAAGCGTTATTGAATGATTCTCGTGAATTGAAATCAGCTTTCGTGATTAAAATTTGAGCAATATTGTGTCCTAATTTATTAAATACTTTTTCGTACAAAGTCATTAAATTAACTTGGCCTACTGCAGCAGTAGCTTGAAGGGTACTTAAATCATTTGGTCTCGTTTTAATATTTAATTTTTGACAACCTAATCCAACGGCTCCACTAGTTACTAAAATTAATTTATTTCCTTTTGAAAGAAAATTTTTAAAGGATCTACAAAGTGTTTCAATAACCTCTTCAGTAGAAGTTTCCTCCGTTGCTCTTAAAATACTAGTACCAATTTTTATGACCCAAGTTTTCATTTTATAAAGAAGGAAATTAATTTTTCTATTGTCAAAGTTAAATTAAATTTAGTAGGTAAACCATTTCTCTTTAATCGCTTAACTAATATTGTTTTTATATTACATCTATTCCCACCAATAATATCTGTAAAAATCCTATCGCCAATAATGGCT
The DNA here is from genome assembly GCF_017696175.1 of Prochlorococcus marinus XMU1404. Taxonomy (NCBI): domain Bacteria; kingdom Bacillati; phylum Cyanobacteriota; class Cyanophyceae; order Synechococcales; family Prochlorococcaceae; genus Prochlorococcus; species Prochlorococcus marinus. Next base: position 136,485 of record NZ_JAAORE010000002.1, read on the forward strand.
ATATTTTTTGCTTCAAAATTAACTTCTTTAATAACATTCAAAATCTCTTTTTTTCTGGGTTTTGAAGCATTATATTTGTATCTTAATTTAAATTCTTTTGCTATTTTCGCGATTCGCTTCTTCGATGGATTGTTACTTATTAGATATAGGGTAAAAAGTTTTTCAGATTCCCTGATCCAATTTTTTACAGCCTTTGGGATCCTAGTTGAGTTTCTATTTAAAAGAGTTCCATCAACATCAAGTAATAAACATTGAATTTCTTTTTTTTGTAATTCAGATTGAGAAATTTCATATATTGGTAAATTTGAATCCCAATTTACTTTTAGGATGGATCTCATTAATTTAAGAACTACTTTTTTCGAGCTCAGATTCAATCAATGGTTGAACTTTATCAAACTCATCATCTTCGATTAATAAAGCTACTTTATCTTTTAATTTTCCAACAATAAAAAAAGGATCTAGTGGAATATATAGTCCATATTCTTGGTCGAAAAGATTAAAGTTAACAAGTAATTCATAACTCTCGCTATCATCATCGATGTAATCTTCTTCTAATTCATCGTAAATTGGTTCTTCAAGTTCTCCTGATACTGTTAAGGTAACGGCTGATCTGATAAGTTTTAAATCATGTTCTTGAAGAACGGCTTCAGCATTTTTTAGTATCTGTTCATTTTTATCTATTTTCTCTATTAGTTCTGGTTCATCTTCTTCATTAATCTTGAAAAGACTTACTGGAGTATCCACTGGCGTTAATAAAGCATATTCTTCTCCTTCAACACTTACTAATTGTTCAAGATAACAAAATAGCTCATTACCATTTGAATCATTTAATAATATTGTCTGCGCATCATAATTATTTATTGAGTTAGTTTCTTTCATTTGAAAATTATCTAATTATTTTAATACTAATATTTTATCTGAGCTTTACCAGTTAATTCTTCTAATTCAGGACCTTCTTCGATCCATTGTTCAAGTATTATTTTTGCTGAAAAACTATCAATCAATCCAGATTTATCTTTTTTAATTCCATATCTATTTGAAGATTCCCAAGTTGAACTGTGTTCGTTGACGAAAGAAAATGGCAGCTTTAATTCATTAGAAAGTAATTGGCCATATTTTTTGCAGTCTATAGCCTGAGCGGTCATTTGACCTTGCTCATCAAGTGGAAGACCTACAATAAATCCAGTCAAGTTAAATTCTTGTATATGATTTCTAATGATTTTAACCTCAAGGTTATTTTCAAACCTTTTTATTGCTGGAAGTATATTTGATGTTATGCATAGAGGATCACAATAAGCCAATCCTATTCTTTTGGTACCTACATCTAAACTTAAAATTGACCTGGGTTTGGGTTTGCAGAATTTCACTTTGTTTTTAATGGAAAAGGAGATGGATATGGATTACCTTGTGGACTTAATTTTTCAATGATAGATTCCAAAGATTGATTTATTTTATTTACTTGTTTGGCTTCATTCTTAACAATTGTGTTTCTGACAAGAATGATTTCTTGATTTTTTTCTTTCAGATAACATTCTTCGAGAAAAAGATTTAATTGAAAATTTTCTTTATAAGTTTTTAGATACGACATAGGAGATTTTTTAAAAAAAACTTTTATAAATTCATTTAGAATAGGATTGAATCTATTATCCCAAAATTTATTTATTGTTAAAGTATAAATTTCTTCGTTTTGATAATTAATATCTTTTAAAATTGTACATAAAACAGAATTCTCATATATTAAGGCACCACTTTTAGAGTTATTTCTTTTAAGGATATCGTCTTGATTAAAATCTAAAATATTTCTTATTAAGGGTGATTGATTTGATCTTATGAAATTCACTATTTTCAATATATTTTGTTGATTAATTTTTTGGAATTCATTAATAAAGGCGTAGCTTTGGGTATTTTGCTTTATAGATTTATTTAGATCACAACCATCCCAAAGTATTATCTCTCCTAACGGTTGAAAGCCTAATTCTCTTGAGCTTGATATAAGATCAACATTGTTTATATCAGAGTTAATTACCCAACTTGAAGTTTTGATGTCTGTTATTGAGATAGATTTTTTTAACAATCCTAAAGTTAATTGTTTATCTGTTAAAGAACATTTGCCCATAATTAACTTGGGCTTAGATATTTTTATGCAAGTCTTTTTTTTGTTTAAAGGAAAAATATTCAAATAACCAATAATTTCGTTTCCAGAAATAGCAATTATACATTTATTTTTATTTTTCTTAAGATTATTTAAAAAAATTTTTAAGTCATCAAAGGTATTTATAATTGCCATCTTTAAGAACCAATTATTCAATTTCTTATTTTTGATATCTATTAAAAGGTTAATGTGTCGTATATGGAGTTCTTCAAAAGTTACTTTCATTTCTTTTTTTGACTGAAAAGAATTAGAGGTATCTTTTTTCATTTACTTTTTTTCTCTTATTAACACTATAGGAGTTTTTTCATCTCCATTGCCAGCTGGATTAGATATTAGGTTTCTTTTAAGTATTTTATTTACTTTCTTATTTGAACTTGCTAAAACTTTTACACCTCCAAGATCATTAACATCGACAACTGCAACATCTATATTTAGATATTTCGAGACCTCCTTACAAAATAAATCTGCATTGAGAGGACCCATAACTATACTTTTGTCGTAAGGACTTACTGTACCGCTTATATCATCAATGAGAGATGATTCTGAACCAGTTAATCTATAAAACATACCCTTAATTCCAACTAATTTAAAGATAAATCCAACAATTAATGCAAAGGTTATTCTTGTGACTCCAATTCTATTTATTAATAATTGCATGCCACAAGCTGTTGCAAGACTGCTTGTAGGGTGAAAAAAATAACATAATGCTATCGAAAATAAACTATATTCTAAATTTTGAGGGGCAATATATCTATTTTGCATAATCGCAAGTGGACTCTCACCGATTGTTAAAATATCATTTTTTTCTACAATTCCTTTACAGTATTTAATCACAGTATTTACTGGGTCATCAAAGCAACCAAGTAAATCAGTTTTAATAGCATAAGCCTTATATTTATTATTTATTGGAATTTCAGAAACTTCGTTCGTCCTTTGTTTTTGACCATCTAAATTAATTAACAAACAATCCTTATTTTCTGAAATACCAAAATGACCATAGTTCTCCCAAAATACTTTTAGCCATAGATATTTTATTTTTTCCCTAAAATTATTATTGCTAAATTTATATATTATTCTTACAAATAATTCTGAATTTGACTTGATAATCGTTGTTGGCCAGTAATTATTTAAATTTTTTTCTTTTTCATTATCGTATATAAAAATATCTTCTTGATAGTTTAAATTTTTGCAATATTCATTACCCTTACTTTTAAAAAAATCTAATTCAAAATTTATATTAGATATCATAGTCTCTTTGGTTTTACTAGTATTAGTTATTTTTAAATCAATAGTTAATTCGTTTAAACCATCCTTTTTTTTGATTTTGTAATTTATCGGTACCAGATTTAACTTTGATTTAGGAGAGTTCTTAATATATAAGTCAGAAAGTATTAAAAAAATTAAAAGAACTAAGAGGGTATTTATTAATATCATTTTTAGTTAATTAATATTTGTTTTAATCTTTTTTTTCAGAAATTATACTGTTGTATTCATTAAAACTTTCTAAGGAAAATTCAGTATCTTTAATGTTAATTCCTTTTAGTTCGCTTATAACTTTGTTTAATTCATCGATATTAATCATTCCATTTTGATCATATTTAACTTCGCCATCACTATTAAAAATAATGGTTTGTGGTATTAACCCATTCCAATAATTACTCGGTTCATTTGTGAGATCAGACTTTTCTCTATCTTGTAATTCATCTGTAGTTAAAGCAATAATATCTATACTATTTCTCCATATCAAATCTAAACCGGATATTATCGGAGCCATAGCTTTGCTATCAGAACTGTCATCAAGATAAAAAAATAAAACTGAGACTCTATTATTTTTTAATGATTCCTGAAGAGTTGTCTGAGGAGGAACTATTGCTCCATTGCCTGCATATATAGGAAAGATGTTCCCATCGTAACTATTAGTGTCTCTAGAGGCATTCGCTTTATACGGACTTAAGAAGATTAATGTAATAAGGATCCATTGAATTATTTTCATTAAAGTTTAAAAACTTACTTTGAACTTGATCTTCCTAATCCTTGCAGGATTCCTTTCCCAACTAGACCGATAGCTTTGCCTACGACTTTTGTTAAGAAAGTTACAAAAAGATTACCGATGTATTTTACCGCAACTTCTAACTGAGGTGCTACTGCATCTCTTATCTCAACTAACAATGTAACTTGTTTTTGTAACCATTCTAGATTCTCTAATTCCTGCTCTCTATTTTCATTTTTAAAGTATCGTACAAATTTTTTCTCGATAATATCAATATATTCTCGTTTACTCTCATATAAGTAGATGGGCATATAAATATTGTCATGCCAACGATTGTAGTTATTAATATTATTTCTAAATCTTTCAAAATTTCTTGTTGACTGTAATTCGGGATTTATAAGTAAAGTTCTAAGTTCAGGCCAGGAAGAGCAAATATTAAAGATTTCAGAAGCTAATAAATTACAGTTCCTTATTGTCCAATTTGAAATAATATTTTCAAGTATTAAAAAAGATTCTGTTTCATATAGAGGTAATAATTTCCCATTATATTCAAGAGCTTCATTTTTAATAATAGGCTCGATAAACATTATTGATTCATGAGATTCTCTATCTATATCTTCACAACTTACTTCACTATAAATATAGTCATTTATTGAAATAGACTCGCCTCCTTTTTTTAATCTAAAATAACCGTCTGTGATATTTGAAATTGTATTAACTTTAAGTTCTTTTATAAGAGAATTTAAATCATCTTTAAAATCCTTATCTTTATAATTTTCCTTAATATTTTTTACTAAATTATCTAACTCATCTAACATTTTACATATTAAGCGTGAAATAAACTCTTTCTTTATCCCAGAAAGAATTATTGATGAATTATTAAATTCAACCTGCAAGTTATTTGAGCTATATCTTTCTTTTAGCCTATTGAAAATTAAATTCCAAATTTCTATAGTATTCTTATCTTTAATGAATATAGTATTCTTATTCTCAAGATTAATTTTATTTTCAGAGTAAATTGCCTCTGTATAAATCTCTAGTGAATTACCCCATATAAAAATAAGAAATGATTTAGCAGTAATAAGTTCTCTTAATCTTCCCTTTAAAATAAATTTATAAAATTCTGGAGTTGCATCAGAATTAACATATTTGAATATATAGTTAATCTCAATGTCTATTTGTTTTAGACCTGAAGTTAGGATTTTTTGACTAAAAGAAAGAGGCTTATCTTTATTTAATTTAACCCTGTAATTATTATCTATATCAAATACTCGTCCTTCATTTAAAATAATTTTTATAGATTCAAGAACTTTTTCCGCACTTGGATTTAAAAGAAAACCTTCAGCATTTAAAGATGGAGAATTCTTAGCTTCGTAAAAGAGTTCACCAGAAAGTATTATTAGAATCTTTGACTCATCAAACCTTTCCCTTAATTTTAACAATTCTAACCTGATAAGATCCTCTGATTGGAAATTAAGAATATTCCATATAACTAAATCAGGGGTTGTGTCATCTAGTCCATTATTAAAATAAATATTTAAATTTTCGTCTAGTGAAGTTAACTTAAGCGATAAAGATTCAGCTATTAAGCTTGGAGCAATAATAAATATTGATTTTTTTGAAATTAATTCCAAGACTAAATTTCTTATCTCTTATTCAAAATTAACTAACAATTACTGCAAATACCAGTCTTTAATTCATTTTTAGTCCTTCCTTGACAACATAAAAGTAGGCTGATTCCCTAAAACATCAATAAAGCTTCTATAGTCAGAAAAAAAAACTCTAAAATTTATCTTTTTTTGCTTTTTATTTTTAAGTTTTTTCTTTTTAGTGGTTCTAATTTATAGTCAATAAATCTATTGAGAATCTTAAAATTTTATGTTTTCTCAATAGGCGCAATGCTTAATCCTTTGCTGAAAAGTTTTTCATGATATAACTCTGCCTTTTCAAGATTACCTTTCCACACTTCAGCCGAACCTATTTTGTCTACTTTAATGGTTAGATCCCAGGCCCTATTTTCTGTCATCCCGTGGATTATTGTCAGAAGACTATTTGCGACGTGTTGAAAAGTATTAAAACTATCATCAAGAAAAACTAACCTTGCTTTAGGATACTTTTTATTTAGTTTATTTTAGTCTAAGACTGTAATAGCTGAATCGAACATTATTGTTTGTGCCAGTTCTAGAATTTTAAAATTTACAATGGGGATCTGATTGAAAATATTTAAAGTGTCTCGAGCGTGACTTGAACACGCGACCTGCGGGCTATGAATCCGCCGCTCTAACCAGCTGAGCTACCGAGACATGAAAATATTGTAAGACATTATTTGTAATTAATTATCATTTTTAAAATTTAATTGTTTATGAGCCTCATAAATTGCAATACCACATGCTACAGAAAGATTTAAACTTCTAACTCCTTTCTGATTATTAGTGCTAGGTTTTAAATTTGGCATATATATAGATATTAAAAAGTCGCTTTTATTAATAATGCAATCTGGTAAACCTGTATCTTCTCTACCGAAAAGCAAAACATCATTTTTCTGAAATTTAAAATCGTTCAAATACAACCCATTTTTTTTACTAAACGCAATTATTCTTTTTTTAGATTTTGACTCTAAAAATTTGTTAAAGTTCCCGTACTTATTAACAGTAACTAAAGGCCAATAGTCTAATCCTGCTCTTTTCAGATATTTATTTTCTATTTTAAAACCTAAGGGCTCTATAAGATTTAATGGAATGTTAAATGCAGCACATGATCTGGCAATATTACCTGTATTTTGTGGAATTCTAGGTTCAAAAAGAGCGACTTCCAATTTTAAGTAGGAATTTCTAAACTTATTTCGTCTATTTTGATTGCTCTGCCGTTTATTGCAAGCCAATTGTCCTTTGATATTTTGGTTATTCTCTTTTGAAGCTCGCCTATCCTTTCAATATAAGTATTACCAATTTTATATTCTGAGACCAAGCTCCAACCTACTTGCTCTCCAACAATAAATGTTATGCTTTTTCTTTTAATTAAAAGACTTATAAGTGAATCCAATTTTGTTGACCATTCTTCTTGTTCTTTATTAATACTTTCCATCACAAAACCACCTATCGAGTCTATTAATAATGGACCTTCTTCTTCGCATAATATATTTAAAAGATTTCTTGTCTCAATTAATTTCCAATCTTTTGGCCTTCTTTTTTTATGTAAATTAATCTTTTCTTGCCATTCTTTATCCTCAATATTGATTTCAGATAAGGCAATATATGATAATTTCTTTGTCTTCTTTGCTAAGTGTTCTGCAAATTCACTTTTGCCACTTTTTGTTCCACCTGTAATAAAGATAATATGAGATAAATCATTAGTAAGACTTGAATTGTTGGCATTCATAAATGCTGTCTTATTTAGAGAAGTACCACCAAGTTGCTAAAGGAATAATCGTAGCAGCAATTAACAAACCAATTACTATATAAGTAGCAGTTGAACTTTCAGTATCTTTAGATCTCATGACATTAAAGTTTGGATCCACTACAGGATTATCAATTGATGAAGGCTGGCTTTTTTCGTAATTTATAGTTGTGTTTTGTTGTGTGACGACAAAAAGGTTATTTATATCACTGATACTTTTTGCAAAGGTAGTTGGAGGTGTAAGGATTAATATTAAACCAAAAACCATGAAAGAAAATAGATATCTATTTATGTTTGATTTCATTTTAATCTTTTTGATTAATTATATATTAAAAAAGATATGTTTGAGTATCTTTAAAATTACTAAACAATATAAAATTTGCATAATTTAGATAAGATTAACTAATTTTATATATGGGATTTAACGGGAAATCTTTAATAATTATCGGTACGATACTTTTTATTTTTCAAATAGTAAATTTCTTTTCAATAGAAATTATTACTCCTGAGCTAGAGAGAGCACAAGTATTAGCTGCTATAGCTTCACTAATTGTTATCTTGATAGGCTTCTTATTTAAACAATTTGACCCCTTAGCTGGAGTGAAAACTGATCTTAAAGGAGAAAATAAATTTCTCTTTGATAAAAACATACCGGAGGAAGTTATTGAGGAACTCGCATGGGGGTCTGAAGCGATATTAACCTCTACTGCAGCAGCAACAATATTAATACATAATGATGGGGTAAATATATTGAGAAGAGGAATTACTTCGAGGAATAAGTTTACTCCTGGTGAAACCTGTTATAGAGCAATAAAAGATATGAAATTAATATCATTAGCAAATACTAAATTTTACCCAGGAAAAGATGAATTTAATAACTTTTGTCCCGAGATACCATCTATTTTAATTGTACCTATAAATAGTAAAGCATTTATTTTGATTGGAGGTTGGAGTACAAAATGTTTTACTAAGTCTGATGAAAAATGGATAAATAATTGGTCAAAGAAGATTAATAATGTTTTTTCCAAAAATAATATTTAAAAATAAATTATTGAGCGGACTTTTTTATTATTTGCCTTAAAACTTACGGACTCTGTTTTGAGATTATAGAAGGCATTTTCAGAATTTATTTCATATTTATTATTGTTATTAGCATCTTTAATAATATATTTTACTGGACTGAAAAATTCAATTATGTTATTTGAATCCAACTTTGCTTTTTCTGAATTTAAGATGATATTTTTATTTTCAAATCTTATATTTCCCTCTAATAAATAGTTTGTTTCTTCTATATTCCAAATAAAATAATCAGAATATAGGATATCTTCATCTTCCTTAATAGTTTTTAGTTTCACATTCCCTGTTAATTCAAGGAGTTTATTATTGTCTGATAATGTCGATTTGTCTGAATTTATAATATATTTAGTTTCTTCCCCTTTAAAAATATTTATTGTTGTTTTTTGTAATTGGAATTTTAATTTATTTTTATCAAAACTTGAATATGGACTTGTTATGGAATATATTTTCTCTCCTTTCTTAGAAAAAATATTCATGTCTAAACTATTTATTTTTTGAACTACTTTATTTTTCTCAATTACGTTAGTTGTACATCCAAGAACAAAAACAGGAAGTAAAATTATTAATTTATGTATGTTATTCATATTCAAGCTTATTTATAATTGGAGTGGGTTTAGGAAGGCTTGAATTACTAATTAATATCCCCCATTCTAGTTGTTTTTCCCAAGGGATATTATCTTTGTATAAAGAACCTAGTTGATCATTTATTTTTGATGATAATTCTGGCAGCAAAGGCTGTAATAATAATCCTATTATCCTTGTACTTTCTAATACGTTATAAATAATTTCTTTAACAAGAGGTAAGTTATCTCTTTCTTTTATTAAAAGCCAAGGTTGATTATCGTTTAAATATAAATTTGTGTTAATTGCAAGGCTAAGCACTTCATTAGCAGCTAAATCTATTTTGTAATTATTAAATTTATTTATATAGCTCTCTACAGCAATTTTGGCTAAATTCTCTAATTTATTTTCAATTGATCTTTTTTCATTATTAGGCACTTTATTATCAAACCACTTTCTAGACATAGATGATGTTCTATTTAATAAATTTCCAATTGTATTAGCAAGGTCATTATTGATGATGTCAACAAATCTTCTGTCTTGAAAATCTCCATCATTTCCGAGTGATATATCTTTAATTAAGTACCATCTAACAGGATCATTACCATATCTAGATAGCAATAAGTCTGGGTCAAGGACATTTCCTATGCTTTTACCCATTTTTTGACCTTCCCTAGTTAGAAAACCATGACCCAATACTTTTTTAGGAACCTTCATACCAGCGGAAATAAGCATTGCAGGCCAATAGACGGCATGAAACCTAAGTATATCTTTACCGATCAAATGAATATCAGCTGGCCAACCTCCATTAATTGAATTATTCAAAAAATTATCTGTAGAATTAGAACTAATAGCACTTACATATCCAAGTAATGCATCAAACCATACGTAAAAGGTGTGATTATCGTAACCAGGGACTGGAATTCCCCATGAGATATTTGTTCTTGAGATTGAAAAATCCTTTAAACCTCTAGAAACAAAGTTTATAATTTCATTTTTTCTTTCAATTGGTTCTATGAATGTTGGTTCATTTATTATTTCCTCAATTTGTTGTTGGTATTTAGACAGCCTAAAAAACAGATTCTCCTCATTCTTCCATTCTAAATTTTTTTGATGTATCGGACATTTGTATGTTGCTGAGTTTTCTGGATTATCTTTAAATTCTTCACAGCCAACACAATACCAACCTTTTTGCACGCCCATATAAATATCATCGGATCTTTTTACTCTTTCATAAAATTCATTAACAACTAACTCATGATTATTGGAGCTTGTTCTGATGAATTTATCAAAAGATATATCCCATTTTTTCCAATTATTGTGAAAAATTTCTGAAATTTCATCGCAATGAATCTTTGGTTTAATACCCTTTTCATTTGCTGTTCGTTGAATTTTTAAACCATGTTCATCAACGCCAGTTATAAAAATAACATCTTCTCCTAATAGCCTCTTGTATCTAGCTATGGCGTCGCATATTATTGTTGTATATACACTACCTAAGTGAGGCTTGTCATTTACATAATATAAGGGAGTAGTAATGACAAAACTCATAAAGCTTTTTTATCAATATTAACAGATATTATTAAACTGATAATAAGTTATTGTTTAAATTTCTAATTAATAAATAAACTCTAAAAGATTATTATCACTTATATTAAATTTTACTTTATAAATTTTATTAATATATAGATCTATTGATACGAAAAGAGTAATAATTATTTCGAGTGAATATTCTGGGAAGTAAACTAAAGCAATATTTCTTTTATAGTTGATCCACTTAACAAATATTATTTTATAAAAAGTTTTATTCTCAATTTTAAAAAATACTGACAAATATTTGAATTTATTATTTTTGTAGATATTGTTATTCTCTATTTGTCTATTTCTTGAATAATCAATTAATTTTGAAATTGAATTATTACTTATATTTTCTAAATTATTAATTTTATTATATACCTGTCTTTGCATAATTAAATCTAAATATCTTCTAAGTGGCGATGTGCATTGTACGTATAATGGAAGACCCAATGACTCGTGGCTATTAGGCTTTGTAGTTATATAACTTTTACCCATATGTTGTTTAAGTAATATATATTTTATCTCACTATCTTTATATTTATTAAGAATTTCGAATGGATTACAATTAATTTTTTGTGATCTATATGCAGCCGCTAAATTACTTTTTTTTAAAAACAAACTTGTTACATAACCCATTAATATCATTGCTTCAGCAACAATAATTTGAGCGATTGTTTTTTCTATTTTATTTATTATAATTTTATCCTTACATTTGTTTATTTTACTATTAGGACTTTCAATGATTATAGCTCCTTGTTTTTTTCTAAAAATAATGCTTTTTTCTAATAAATTTTTTATTTCAACCAATTCAATTTCTTCTTTAGGTTCTAGTTCTAAAATTTCATTTACATCTTCATATGTCAATTGATATTTAGGTTTTATAATTGCTTCAATTATTTCATAATTATCTATTGAGCCATCTTCATTGAATTCTATTACTGCACTTATAGTTTCTGAAATTTTATTTTGAGCTAAATTTGCTTTATCAATAATTTCAATGGGTAGCATTGGAACATATTGATCTATTAAATACAAACTGCTATTATTTTTTCTTGCATCAAGGTCAATATTAGAATCTTGCAAAAATAGCTTACAAGGATTACTAATATGTATCCATAGATTTTTTACATTCCCATCTTTTATTTCAAGAGAGATAGCATCATCTACTTCATGTGGATCTTCAGAATCAATAATATAGGTTTTTAAATTAGTTAAATCTCTCAAATATTTAAATATTAAATAGGGAGCAAACTATATTCAATATCTACTAGCCTTCTGGATTCACGAATGGTAGTAGGGCTACAATTCGTGCTCTTTTAACGGCTAATGTCAAATCTCTTTGTTGTTTTGAAGTTAACCCAGTCATTCTTCTGGGTAATATTTTACCTCTTTCTGTTATGAATTTCTTTAGAAGTTCTACATCCTTATAATCAATTGGATCTCCAGGTTTGATTGGTGATAATTGTTTTTTGAAAATTGAATTAGGCATGATTTGATTTAATTACTTTATTTCTTTGTGAATTGTCATTCTGTTTAAATGAGGATTAAACTTTTTCAGTTCTAATCTTTCAGTTGTATTTCTACGATTCTTTTCGGTAGTATATCTTGAGACACCATTAGATCTCTTAGGATCAGTGCTTGTTCTAGCTTCAGTACATTCCAGGGTTACTACAACTCTCGTCCCTTTTTTTGCCATTTTAATTAATACGTTAATGTATAATTTTCTATTGTACATCTTCAACAAACTATTTTGAAGATATTTCTATTATTAAATTATCACCGAAAAAAAAATATATATGAAAGTTTCTCAAAATTGGTTAAAAAAATTAGTCGAAATAAATTCTACTCCTGAAGATCTCTCTGAAAAATTATCTATCGGTGGTTTTGAGGTTGAATCACTAGAAGATTGTTCAAAGAATGTAAAAGGTGTCGTTTTAGGTAAGGTTTTAACTGTTTTAAAACATGAAGAATCTAAAAAACTTTCTATTTGCCAGGTTGATGTTGGCAATTCAAAGAATTTACAAATTATTTGTGGTGCAAGCAATATTAAACCAAATATTTATGTTTATATTGCTACTGTCGGAGCAGAATTAAATGCTGTCAATTTAACAATTAAAAGAAGCGAAATTAGAGGTGTACTTAGTGAAGGAATGATATGTTCATTGCAAGAATTGGGCATAGAAGATTCTAGCGATGGCATTGCAATTATTGATGAAGAATTAGCCTCAAAATATGTTCTAGGAACTCCTGCGTCTAAGTTTCTAGGATTAGATGATTTTGTGTATGATTTGGCAATTACAGCTAATAGGCCTGATGGGATGTCTGTAATTGGTATTGCACGAGAAATTTCTGCTCTCTTAGAAACAAAATTAAATTTTCCAGAATTAAATAATAAATATAGTACTAACTTACTTAATGATATTAAACTATGCCCTGAAGCCATAACATCAAATTGTCTATATACAATAACCAGCATTGACGGAGTCAATGGAGATAAATTATCACCAAGATGGCTTAAGGATCGTATAGAAAAATCAGGTATAAAATCTATAAATCTTATTGTTGACATAACAAACTACATTCTTTTAGAACAAGGCCAACCTTTGCATGCATTCGATAAGGATAAACTATCAAATTTAATTGGAAAGGAAGTTTCTTCAAATGACTTTTCAGTGAGAAAAGCCACAGATAGCGAAAGCCTTGTATGCTTGGACGGGAATAAGTACGATTTAAACAATAACATTACCGTAATAACATGTTCTAATAAACCAGTTGCTATTGCAGGGGTAATTGGTGGTTTAGAAACTTCAGTATCGACTACTACATCATCCATTTATCTCGAAGGCGCTGTTTTTAATCCGGTTACAATAAGAAAATCATCAAAGGAGATTGGAATAAGAACTGAATCTAGTAGCAGATATGAAAAAGGAATTTCATCAAAAAATACTATCAATTCTATCACTAGAGCAATTAATATTTTAGAGGAATTTTTTGGAATTAATTTACCAACTATTAATACTTCGAGTTTAATAACTAATGAGTGTACTTACATTAAATTACGAAGAAATCGTATTCACAAAATTCTTGGTCCAATTATCATAAATGATCAGTTTGATAAAAGAAATTTATCTGATAGTGAAATAGTAGACAAATTAACACTCATAGGCTGTAATTTAAAAAATAAAGAATACGGGTGGGATGTTGCTGTAATTCCTAATAGATCACAAGATTTAATAAGAGAAATTGATTTAATTGAAGAAATATCAAGATTAATAGGTTATGACAGATTCGATTTAAACCTACCTAGTCCAATTAAGCCAGGAAAATTGTCACCTGATCAATTGGCATTGAGAAAGATAAAAAATGGTTTCATGGAAAGTGGTTTTAATGAGGTTCTTAGTTATTCACTTGTTCCAGAAGATAATGATGAACTTATTAGGATTTCAAACCCTTTGCTAAAAGAAACTAGCTGTCTTAGAAACAATATTTGGAAAGAACACCTGCATATTGTAAATCGTAATTTTAAAGCTGGACAGACAAGTTGTTATGTTTTTGAAATTGGAAATGTTTTCTTTAAAAGTTCAGAATTTATTCAAAAAGAAATTTTAAATGGTGCAATTTTTGGCAATAGAAAATTTGGGAATTGGGCTAATTCAAGTAAAGATAATTATCTTAATTATTACCAGGCCAGAGGAAAATTAAAGGAAGCTCTGTCATGCTTGAATATAAAAATTGATGATAAGCCAATTAATTCAATTGATTTTTTACATCCTGGAAGATCAGCGCAGTTATTTATTGAAGGCAAGGATTCAGGATATTTTGGTGAAGTTCATCCAAAACTAATATTGGAAAAGAAAGCTTTAAAAAATACTTACTTATTTAGTTTAAATTTAGCCAATCTCCTTGCAGCAAGTACTAGGAAAAATAAATGGATCCCATTATTTAAGCAATATCCAACCGTACCAAAAATGGAAAGGGATATTAATTTTATTTTCAATAAGAAATACTTAATTAGCGAAATTACATCAGAAATAAAGAAAACAGGTAAGAATCTGTTAGAGGATGTAAATCTTATTGATGTTTTTGAAGATATTAATCTTGGAGAAGATTCTATAAGTTATACATTTCGATTATCTTATAGAGATAAAGACAAAACATTACTAGATTCAGATATTTCCCAAATACACACGAATATCATTTCTAAAGTTGAGAAAAGATTTAATACAAAACTGAGGAACTAGGTGTATCACTTATCTTGAATAAGACTATATATGAGTCTATATATAAGTCTTATATGAAATAAGTAATAATTTAAAAAAAACATCTGATGTTGTAACATTGTAATCATGATAAACGTATTAACTTTATTGCTATCTTCACTGCTATGGGTGCAAGTCCCTCAGTGGTCAGATGATTGGTCAAAATGTTCAGTTGATGTACCTGATGCTTCCTGTCATTGGTATATAACTTCACCTGATAATACATTTGGAGAAGGTTTCGACTGGGCTAGCGCCCCTTGGTTTGACGCTAATGGTTTAAGCGATGTGCCAAGTATTGACAAGCAAACAGCTATACAAAAACTTCAATCTAGGTAGTACTGTCTTTGAGACAGTACAGCTAGGCATAAAAGCCTTTTATAGTAATACTTTTTAACCATTATTATTTTCTTGGACATCTAAAGGACATAATTTATTGATATATCATTCAGTTTTTAATTTTTCCATGCTAAATCTATTTTGGGCATGATTAATTGAAATTGATAATTTACTTTATCTTATTTTTCTATTATGAGACTATAGAATAGACTAATAATAAGACTCATATAAGAAAGTATATACAAATAAATTTTTATATTTATAAAAGTAAATTTTATTTTAATTTCCAATTATATATAATAATTGATTCCAAAAATTCGAATAACAAATGACTAAAGAAGATCTGCAATTTTTCAGTTCATAGCTATCTTATATAAGACTAGTGTATAGACTTATAACTAGTCTTATTTAAGAATGAGTATACTAGTTTCTATAAAGATTTTTTAGCAATTGATAAGCTTCATTTAATTTTCTCATTTGATCTGTTGATCCTCCAGCATCTGGATGCGTCTCTAAGGCTATTGATTTATATGCCTCTCTAATTTTACGCAAAGTATGAGCTGATCCTGCAGATGTTGATAAATTCAATAATTTAAGTGCTCCATGTACTGTCATTGTAGAGTCCAAAGTTTCAAATGAATTTGATCTGTTATTTCGCTTAAATCTATTTACAAACCTTCTCATAAGTGTTGGTATCCTATTAATTAGATCTGATGTAGCAAAAGGGTCTTCTAAAACACCAATCATTAATAAAACAATTTCAAGGGATGGATTTTTCTTTATCCAAAATGGGCATAATTCAGACATTAATTTATTGGCTGCACTCCACGTAAAGGGTAGATTTTCAGTTCCATCAAGATTTGGCCATATATCACTTCCAAACCAATCCATCGAAGCTTCTACTACATGATCATTAGGAACTGATCCATATAAGGTTTTCCAATGACTAATTAACTCAATTCGACATTTTATTAATTCAGTTTCTTTAATTGTATTAATTTGAATATCATTAATATTCTCCTTTAATTTTTCACTATTAATACTTCTTCTTAGATTCTTTACTTTTTTTTCAACAAAATTGGGAAGGCTTATGTTTGAGTTGGCTTTTTCTTTATATTGATTATTATTTGAAAATATTTTTTTCAACGATATCTCATTATCTTCTTTTTTTACGTCTGATGTAATTAATACCAATGCTGTATCTTCATCAATATTTGAATTTTCATTATTCTTCTTATTAAAGTCTATTTCTTGCTGTTGGTTCTTAGGTAGTAAATCATCTTCTTGAAGAAGTTCTTTAAGTATCTTTTCTATTACAGGTCCTCTTGCTCTAAATCCCCACTCTTTTCGTAATTGATCAAACCTGGAAATTAGTTCTTCAGGTAAATCAATTGAAATTCTTTTTGTATTTGAATTTTCAGGAATATTCAATAATATTTTCTTGAATAGTAAGGAATTTCTTTAATTTTATTCAAAAATAATTGAAAGTCCATAAGTAATATTGTTTTTAAATTAAAACCAATTTATTTTCATGTCACAAGTCAATTAAGTATCTTTTTATAATAAAAATAAAAAATGTTTAATTGTTATTTCAAGTCATCTAAAGAACAAAAGAGTTTTTATCAACACAAGAAATTAGAAATGCTCAACTATATTAAGGATTCACTCGAACGTAAAATTGCTTCTGTTACAGCATCTATAGAAGTTCTAGAAAGCCAAATAAGCAGGGATAAAGAAGTTGAAGTAACTAACTAGTATTAAACAAAACTTTCTAGAAGTTTTTCAGGGCCAAATTTCTTTAAATAATTAATATTTGATTTTTCAGTTACTAATAGATAACCTGCAAACCCTAAACCGTTAACACTGAAACCATGAATATGATCATTTTTTCTCTTTACAATAGCTATCCATTTATTAGTTATTAAAATATTGTAAGGATATTTGGGTTTCTTATCACTAATAGGGTCCCCAAGTCCTAATTTCTTGCATAATTCTAAATAAAATTCAAAAAGAGATGATGAATTTTCTAAAAAATTAAATTTGGATACAATAATATTTTTTTCTAGCTTATTATTTAGATCTTGATATGAGTTCATTTCTAAAAACCACTTTTCTCTAGGGCATGATATCTCACCTCTAGATCTACGCAGAAGTTGAAAATGTCTGTGAGGTTGACTTGCACCCGCAATTGGAGAACTATTGAAAAACCATAATCCACTAGTATCTTTATTAACTTGTTGGATCGCTCTCCAATCTTTAATATCTAACCATCCATTTTGAGGTTTCCATTCATTTGTAATCAGTAAAATATGACCTTTTTGTACAGGGTACTTATTTAATATTAGTTGATGATTATCGCCAATTTTATCAATTTCTAGTATCTTTTCCCAAGGACTAAATGGATTCTGCTTAGGACCATAAATTTTTTTTTTATTAAATTTTGAAGTATCGAGTTTCCTGATTATGAAGTCGTCTTTTTTATATAAATCTCTTGTAATAATTTCAGTTTTGAGAGGATATAATGATCCATCATCAATTGATAATCGAGTTTGCTCTAATGCTTTTTCCCAATATATTTCTAAACTCATTTAAAAAAAATTATCATATTCATTTTAAAAACAATAATAAATTTGTAATTACTTTTTAGTAAATTGATATTCTTTCAATTTTTCCAGAGGTACTGATTCTAGGACTACAATATTCGTTGACTCTATTATGACTTTTGGTGCAAGACCGTCTAATAATGCTTGCTTCCATCTATCAAGACAAATACACCAATGATCGCCATTCTTTAGTCCTGGGAATGAATAAATAGGCATGGGAGTTATTAAATCATTACCTTGTGATTTACTATATTTCAGGAAATTATCATCCATTACACAACATATGGAATGATTCCCTCCATCATTTTTGTCATAGTTGCAAAATCCATCTCTGAACCACCCTGTCATAGGTGCGCAACTACAAACCTCCATTTTTTCTCCTAGGACATTCAACTGATCTTGATTATTTATAGTCATAGATTTTTTTAATAATTATAAAACACCAACATTTCTTTAAAAAAGGTTGACGAGTATGGGGGGTAAGGAGGTAATAATTCTAATAAGGTTTTTTTCATTATGGATTGGGACTTTACTGAAAACATAGCATTTAAAGCTCTTTATGAAGCTTTTAAAGATAGTGATGAAACTTCCGCATTAGAATTTTTATCTAGTGATGGTGCTTCATATTATCTTGAGTTAACACAGGACGCGGCGGGTGAGGGATTTGATCTGAGTGATAATGAAACGATGGAAGAACTACAGGAAGAAATTATTGAATATTTAGAAAAAAACTAGAGATTTAGCTTAAGCGCTGAAATATTTAGCTTTTGAGTGTAGTGAAATGATTGCTGTAGTACTTTGTTCTGGATGAAGTTGTTCAGATTCATCCATGGTCAAGTTTATTCTTTTTGCATCCAACAATGATAATTGTATGTTTGAATCAGATACTTTTGGACATGCAGGATAACCAAAAGAATATCTAGCTCCTCTATATTTTTGAGCTAGTATTTCTCTATTTTTGTCAGGTTCTTCAGTCCTAAAACCACATTCAATACGAATTAATGCATGGACATACTCAGCTAGAGCTTCTGCTAATTGCACTGTAAGTCCATGGAATAATAAATAATCGCTATATTTATCTTCTTTAAATAATTTTTGAGAAAATTCACTAGCAATATCGCCCATCGTTACTGCCTGCATAGGAAATATATCTATCGGTTTATCATTTTTTAAATCACAATAAAAATCAGCTATGCATAAATTATTCCCAGATTTTTGTCTTGGGAAAGTAAATTGGGAAATTTTATTTAATAATTTATCATCAAATAAGAAAATACTATTATCTTTTCTTCCGCATCTGAAATATCCATAAACAGCTTTGGGTGTAATAAGTTTTTTTTCTATAATTGTCTCTAACCATCTATCTAACAATGGTTTAGCATATGAATCCAAATAATTATTATATTCATCTACGCTTTGGTTTTTTCCTTTTTTTATTTGCCATTGTCCGCTAAATAGAGCTTTTGTATCTAAATAAAAAATTAACTTATTTAAATCTATATCAACTTCGTTCAAGACTTTCGTCCCCAAGAAAGGGGCTTGAATTGGTTTTTCTTCATTTATAAATGTAGATCTTATAAAATTTTCTTTTAAATTTAATTTAGAAGTCTCCGTATGTATGGATATTGATTTTTTAAAAGCTTGAGAGTTGGATTTTGATGAAGCTAAATTAATATTTATACCCTCATTGTTAATGAAGCCCTCTGTATTTGACCAATTACCCTTTTTTTTATTATCCATATATTCATTCATGAATTTAAGATCAGTGAACGCATCTTTTCCGTACAATATTTTCCCTTTATAAATTTTGCTGCAGTCCTCATTTACAAATTTTGGGGTTAAGGCTGCTCCTCCTAATATTACTGGTACACTAATATTTTCATTGTTAAAAGCCTCTAAATTATCTTTCATAAAAGCAGTTGATTTAACAAGTAATCCGCTCATAGCAATGCAATCTGCATTGTGCTTTTTTTGTGCGTCTATAATCGCTGATACATCTTGCTTTATTCCAAGATTTATTACGTCATAACCATTATTTGTAAGTATTATGTCAACCAAATTTTTTCCAATATCATGAACATCGCCTTTAACAGTTGCAATTAAGAGTTTTCCATTTGATATGCTTTCATCTACAGTTTCCATATATGGTTCTAAAATTGAAACTGCAAATTTCATTGTTTCAGCGGATTGGAGTACAAATGGCAATTGCATTTGACCAGAGCCAAATAAATCTCCTACAACTTTCATTCCATCTAGTAAAAAGGTATTAATTATTTCAAGAGGTTTATATGTTTTTAACGCTTTATTTAATTGATCCTCTAAACCTATTTTTTCTCCATCAATAATATGATTCTTTAGACTTTCTTCCAGAGTAAGGTTTTTATTTTCTGAAGATGCTTTTTTGAAATCTTGAATAGATAAATCTTGAAAAGCCTTCGTTAACTCTACTAGTGGATCATAAATACAAATATCATCTTCAAATTCTCTTTTGTCATATATCAAATCTAAGCAAAGCTTTTTAGTTTCTTCAGAAACTTTTGATAATGGCAAGATTTTGTTTGGTGCGATGATAGCAGAATCCAATCCTGCTTTAATGCATTCATCTAGAAATATTGAATTTAGATTAATTCTTGATAATGGTGAAAGACCAAAACTAATGTTTGATATCCCCAGTATGATATGAATATCTGGGAATTTTTCACGAATTTTTGATATAGCAGTAATTGTTTCTTTAGCGTTCAATCTATCTTCTTCTATCCCAGTAGATATTGGCAGAGCTAATGGATCAAAAAATAGCTCATAATCTGACAAGCCACATTCTCTAGTTCTATTAATCGCTCGTTTAACAATGTTATATTTTTTTTCTGCATTCCTTGCCATTCCATCTTCATCAATAGTTCCGACAACAAGAGCTGAACCATATCCTAAGGCTAAATTTAGAACTTGATCAAACCTATCATTGCCGTCTTCGTAATTGGTTGAATTTATAATACATTTACCACCAGCTGACTTTAATCCACTTTCCATTTTGTCAGCATCTGTAGAGTCAATCATTAATGGCAAATTTATATTTGTAACTAGTCTTGAAGTTAATTCCTTCATATCTTTCACTCCGTCTCTCCCCACATAATCAACATTCACATCAAGAACGTGTGCATTTTCTTTTTGTTGTTGCTTGGCAATTGAAACTAGTCCATCCCAATCGTCGTTATTTAATAACTCCCTTACCTTTTTAGATCCACTTGCATTTAATCTTTCTCCAACAATCAAGATAGAATTGTCTTGTTTGTAAGGGACAGAATTATATATTGATGATGCAGAAGGAATATAACCACTTTGATTGTTATTACCATTTTTGTTAGACCTTTCGTTATAAATAATTTCATCGATTATTGAAGAAAGATATTTAATATGTTCAGGTGTCGTACCGCAACATCCACCTATTAATTGAACGTTAAAGTCATATATAAAATTCATTAACTGCATCTTTAATTCTATTGGCTTTAATCTGTAGTGAGCTACACCACCAATATTTTCAGGTAGTCCTGCATTGGGAATACAGCTTATAGCGAAGGGAGAATTTTCAGACAAATATTTAATATGTTCTTTCATTTGTTCTGGACCAGTTGCACAATTCAGTCCAAGGATATCTATATTAAATGGCTCTAATATTGTTAATGCAGAGGCGATGTCAGATCCAACAAGCATTGTACCTGTTGTTTCCATTGTTATCGATACCATTATAGGTATATCTATATTTTTACTATCAAGTACTTCTTTAGACGCTAATAAGGCAGATTTGATTTGTAATACATCTTGACAAGTCTCAATTAAAAGAAGATCAACTCCTCCATCTGTAAGACCATATATTTGTTCTTTATATGATTGCTTTAATTCATCAAAATCTATATGTCCTAATGTGGGTAATTTAGTAGTTGGTCCAATTGAGCCAGCAACAAACCTTGGCTTATCAACTGATGCATATTTGGCAGCAGCCTTTTTTGCTATTAATGCAGCATTTTTATTTATCTCATATGCCTTATCCGCAATATCATATTCATCAAGAACTATTGATGAGGCTCCAAAAGTATTAGTTTCTATAACATGACAACCTGCTTCTAAGAATGAATTATGAACCTTTTCGACTACCTTTGGTGAGGATAAAACAAGGTTTTCATTACAACCCTCTAATTCTTTGCCTCCAAAGTCGTCTGCAGTAAGATTTAAGTTCTGAAAAGATGTTCCAGTACCTCCGTCAAAAATTATTAATGGCTTTTCATCTCTATTTAGATAGGTTCTGAAAGATTCCATTTTTAGGTAAAAATTAATTTATTTTAGAGAAATTCTTGTTATCCAATTATCATAGTCTTGAGAACGACCTTCTGTTATTTCTATAAGCTTACTTTTTAATTTATTCATTATTGGTCTTTCACCATTTAATTTACTTGATTCAATTTTTTTAACTGGTGTAATTTTTGCTGCTGTACCAGTTAGAAAAACTTCATCTGCTATTAATAATTCTGTTTTATCAACAGGCCTTTCAATTACATTTATTCCAAAAGATTTTGCTAATTCAATTACACTAGCTCTAGTAATCCCCTCAAGTATATCTTGATCAACACCAGGAGTGATTAAGTCTCCATTTCTTACAATAAATAAATTCATACCACTAGCTTCGCTTACCTTACCACTTGAATTTAATAGCAAGGCTTCATCAAAACCCGATAAACTAGCTTCTGTTTTAGCTAATGAACTAGTAATATAAGCTCCACTTATTTTTCCTCTTAATGGGAGAGATCTATCTTCTTGCCTAGTCCAACTACTCATTCTACAAGAAACACCATCTGGGGATAGATAATCTCCTAATTCAATACAATAAATAAAGAAATCTGTTTCAATATTGTGTAACCTTGGAGCTATACCTAAATCGCTTGTATATACGAATGGTCTTATATAGATAGGATTTTCTGGCTTATTTCTTTTTATAACTTCCTCTAAGGCTTTAAATATATATTCTTCAGAAATATCAGTTAAGAGTAATTTTGCACTTTGAGATAACCTTTTTATGTGTTTATCAGTTCTAAATAAAAGGAATTCTTCTTTATTTGTAGGGTTAGGTATCGCTCGCATTCCTCCAAATGCAGCAGTACCATAATGTAGTGCATGAGTAGCTATTGATATTTTTGCTTCTTTAAATGGAATACATTTACCTTCGAACCAGGCGTATGGAAGAAATTCATGCATATTCAATTTATTTAATTAAGGTAAACTTGTTTTATCCTACTTACGTATTCTAAACCCTATTTATATATAAAAATGCACAGGATATTAAATATAGCAGGAAATGAAAAGAATAAGGATGACTTAATAGAGCAACCAGCTGCAGATTTTATTTTTATAACAAGTGTCAAAGCTGATTTAAATCTCTTGTCGAACTTATTGTTAGAAAAAGAATTTGCCTCATTAAAAAATAATATTAGAGCTTTAGAAATTTCTAATTTAAATACCTCAGCTCAAGTAGATAATTATCTATTAAAAACAATTAATTATGCAAAGGTTGTCGTACTACGATTATTTGGAGATAAAGGTACATGGAACTATGGAATTGAACAACTTTTAAATTGGCAAGCAGTTGATAAAAAAAGGAAGTTATTAATCCTATCAGGTACCCTAGATCAGGAAGTTTCCTTATGTGAATTAAGTAGTATAGATAAAGATGTAGCATTAAATATTTCTAAATTACTAAGATCTGGGGGACTGGATAATTATAGAAAATTTCTTAATTGTTTAAATTATCTAAAAACAGATGAAACATTAATTCCTGAAGAGTTTTTGAAGATTTCTTTTTATGCAGATCCTTATTTGTATGATTGGAAAATGGAAAAAGGAGAAAAGATAGGAATAATATCCTATAAATCGCTTTTTTTGGCTGATGAAATTGAAGTAAACGAAAAACTTAACTTGCAGTTAAGAAAATGCGGACTATCCCCTAAAACATTTTTTATTTCAACTCTAAAAGATCATATTCTTCAAAAGAAATTAATAGAAATATTTAAAAAAGAAGATATTAAAATAATAATTACCACAACTTCATTTTCTTCATCTCAAATCAAAAATAATGATTTGATTGAAAATTCTACAAATATTTTTAATTCTCTAAATATACCAGTTTTACAACTTCTTTCTTCTAATATATCAAAAAAAATTTGGTTAAATTCATCAATTGGATTGAATTCATCTGATTTATTAATGCAAATAATTATTCCCGAATTTGATGGAAGAATTACTACCTGTCCTTCTGCATTTAAAGAAATAATTTCAAAAAAAAATACACTTTACAGTGAAATAACTAGTTACAAAGCTGATCAAGTAGGAATTGAGTGGATTTCAAAATTTGCAACAAATTATGTGAAGCTCCAAAAACTTAATAATTTTGATAAAAGAATTTGTTTAGTAATAAGTAATTATCCAGTAAAGAACGGAAGAATCGGTAATGGAGTTGGTCTAAATACACCATCTTCAATAATAAATATTCTTAATTGGTTAAAAGAAGAAGGTTATGACCTTGGATCTTTTGATTATCCTCAAGATTCTTCGGAATTAATGTCAAAGCTTATAAAAACTAGAACTAATGATATTGAATCTCAAAATAATAAACCATTAGATTACTTACCACTTAGTGAATATTTAAAATATTGGAATTATTTAGAACTTGATCCAAAAAATATTATTGTTAAACGTTGGGGTAAACCATCTGATGCGATCGATCTAGATAATGAAGGCTTCTCAATAAATGGTCTTAGATTTGGAAAAATAACATTATTGATTCAACCTCAACGAGGTTACGACGCTTACACTGATAGAGATATTCATTCTCCTGATCTTCCACCTCCCCATAGATATTTAGCACAATATTTTTGGATTGAAAAAGTTTTTAATGCAAATGCTATATGCCATATTGGTAAACATGGGACTGTTGAATGGTTACCGGGCAAATCTATAGGTCTCAGTAATAAATGTTTTCCAAATATTATTTGTCCAGCGATCCCTAACATATATCCCTTTATCGTAAATGATCCTGGAGAAGGTTCCCAAGCTAAAAGAAGAACTGCAGCCACTATTATTGATCATTTAACCCCTCCTTTGGATAGGTCAGAATTATATGGAAAATATTCAATATTAGAAAATTATTTAGAAGAATATTTTGAATCAAAATTGTTAAATTCTAATCGTATTGAAATAATAGAAAAATCCATTTTTGAATTAATAAAAAAAGATTTTATTGAAATTACTTTTAAAAATAAAAATAATAAAATAGAAGAAATTGATTCCTTTCTTTGCAAAATTAAAGAATCTCAAATTAGAACAGGCTTGCATGTATTTGGTAATAGACAGAATGATATTAATGAAATAAATTTATTCTTGTGTATTGCTAGAGTACCAAATGCCAATCGAATTGGTCTTGTTCAATATATAGCGAAAAATTTAAAACTAGATTTGAATCCTTGGACAAATAATTATGATCAAAAGTTAACTGAAAAGGATAAAAAAATATTTTTAAGTTTTTCAAACAACAAAATTTTAAATTTTAGAATGGCTATTGAGTTTTTGGAACAACAAGCAAAATATATAATATATTTGTTTTTTTACAAAAAGAAAACCAATATAAAAAATTTAGACAAATATAAAAATCAGAAAATAATAGACTTTTTCTTAAATGATAAAAAACATAATAATTATTTTTTATTATTAAAAAATGAAATCCTAAATCCAATCATTAATTCTTCATATAATGAAAAATTATCATTTATTAATTCATTAAATGGCAAATATGTAAAAAGTGGTCCATCTGGAGCTCCTACGAGAGGTAAAACTGAGGCTTTACCAACTGGTAAAAATTTTTTTTCAGTTGATGCGAGAGGACTGCCAACTGAATCAGCATGGAGTGTTGGTTGTAAATCTGCGTCTCAAATAATTGATTTATACAAACAAGAAAATGGAGAAGATTTAAAAAATATAGCAATATCTGTATGGGCAACATCCACCATGCGAAATGGTGGAGAAGATATTTGTCAAATATTATATTTATTAGGCGTACAACCTATTTGGGATGGACCCTCAAGAAGAGTAATTGACTTAGAAATCATCCCTTTATCTGTTCTCGATAGGCCAAGAATAGATGTTACATTAAGGATTTCTGGGATGTTTAGAGATGCATTTCCTCAGTTAGTTAAATTAACTTCTAAAGCAATAAATCTAATTTCTAATCTTAATGAGAATGATAAATTTAACCCTCTTGCTGGAGCACTAAAAAAAGGTGATCCAATTAATCGTATATTTGGGTCAGCGCCAGGTTCATATGGAGCTGGTCTACAAGAACTAATTTCAAATTCTAATTGGGAAAATATAGACGATTTTGGAGAATCATTTCTTAATTGGAGTAAGTGGATTTATAGTGATAATCTTGAACCTATAGAGGATAAAAAATCATTAGAAAATGCTCTTAAAAATGTGCAGTTAGTTATTCATAACCAAGATAATAAGGAACATGATATTTTAGATTCTGATGACTATTATCAGTTTCAGGGTGGTTTATCTTCTGCAGTAAAAAAATTGAGCGGTAAATTACCCGAAATGTATCATGGTGATTTATCTAAATTTGGATTATCTAAAATTTCAAAATTACAAGATGAAATTAATAAAGTTGTTATATCAAGAATCCTTAACCCTAAATGGATAAATGGAATGAAGGATAATGGTTATAAAGGAGCGTTTGAATTTTCAGCGACACTAGATTACTTATATGCTTTTGATGCTTCTACTGAAGTAGTATCAGATTGGTGTTATGAGGAAGTTTATAAATCATGGTTATGTGATCGTGATCTTAGGAATTTCTTTCTAGAGAATAATCCATGGGCTTTAAGAGATATTGCACAAAGATTTCTTGAAATTGTCAATAGAAAAATGTGGAATAATTGTTCTTCTGATGTCATTGAAAATTTAAAGAGCATAATTATTAATACTGAATCAATAATTGAAAAAAACGAATTCTGATTTATCTGCCTAATAGTGAAAGTCCATGGCTATCTGTTCCGCATGTTTTTAGCATTGAATATTTATCTGCTAATTTATCTATTTCTGAACATACAAATAAACTAGGATTCCATACTTCATTAAGTTCATAATCGTACCAAACCTCTATTCCATCAATACCTTGTATTTTGGCCTCTGGAATTAATTTATAAAAGGGAATCCTGTACCTCGCTGGATGAGCAAGAAATGATAAACCACCAGCTAAATTTATTGCTTTAATTACTGATTTAATATTTAAATCATTACCTATTGGAGATTCTCCAAGGATGTAAGGATTTAGGTATCTACTTTTTATATCTATTCCCAATCCAATTACATGTACTAAACATCCTAGAATCAAACAATTTATTTCTATTCCCGAAATTAATGTAAAAGAATCTTTTGGATAATTTTTGAGTATATTATTTTTTTTTATATATTCATGAGCTTTAATTGTATGATGATCGGTTATTGATAAAAATTTTAAGTTATTTTTATAAGCTTGTTCTAAAAGTTCATACGGTTCTAGACTTCCATCGCTAAATTTTGTATGACAGTGAAAATTAATATTTTTAGGACAACTATATTTATTAATATTGGAAGTTAATTTAATTAAGTCTTCCCTATTCATTACTTAATGAATTCTCATTTTTCTTTCTAATCTTTGCATATAAT
Organism: Prochlorococcus marinus XMU1404; assembly: GCF_017696175.1. Classification (NCBI taxonomy): domain Bacteria; kingdom Bacillati; phylum Cyanobacteriota; class Cyanophyceae; order Synechococcales; family Prochlorococcaceae; genus Prochlorococcus; species Prochlorococcus marinus. The sequence continues at coordinate 164,184 of NZ_JAAORE010000002.1, forward strand.
TGTATTGAAGCCAACATGAAAATAATTAGTCCAACTACACTCCATGTAGCAACACTAGTTGGAAAATTATTTTTAAAAATAACTAAAAGTACAATTATAAATAATAATAAAGTAGGCAATTCATTTAATAATCTAAGGTTTTTTGCTGAAATCGTTGAGGTGCCATTTTGTAATGAATACATTATTTTGTAACAGTAATAATGATAAATTACTAATCCTAAAACAAAAGAAATTTTAATTTGCAACCACTTCTCACTTAACCAACCTGGTTCCATAATAACCATGCATATAGCCATACTTAAAGCTAATATCATTCCAGGAGTTGTGATTATATTCGCCAGCCTTTTTTCCATCAAGGTATATTGTTTATTAAAGGCAATTTTTAATTCATTATCCATATTTTTAGATTCTTCATGATATATAAAAAGTCTTACTAAATAAAAAAGTCCCGAAAACCAAACTATTACACCAATAATGTGAAGTGATTTAAACCAGAGATATGCTTCAGCTGCCAAATTACTAGATTAATTTATAAATATATATTTTAATAATAATTATATTTAAGGATATCAAGAAATCTATTTTTCAAAAATTAATTAATATTTATAACTCGTGAAAATATTCATATATATCATTTACTGAATTTTTTCCAAGTCCTTTAACTTTTGATAAATCCTCTTTACTAGCTATTCTTATCGCGTCTATTGATTTAAAATGCACGAGCAATTCTCTTATTCTTGATGGGCCTAATCCACTGATTTGGGACAATTGTGATCTATTCATTCTCTTAGATCTTTTGTCTCTATGAAAAGATAATGCAAATCTATGTGCTTCATCTCTTACCCTTCTTAATAGAAGAACTCCTTTTTGATTTTCATCAGTATCTAGAGACTTAGTAAAGCCTGGAATAAATATTTCTTCATTTTTTTTTGCCAATGAACATATAGTTACTTCTTCTTCAAGATTTAATTCTTTTAATGCTTTAATAGCAGCATTTAACTGCCCTTTACCTCCGTCAATCATTATTAAATCAGGCCAATCTGATAGAAGTTCATTTTCTAATTTACTATTTGTTTTATCATTTAATATTGAAAAATCCCCTCCGCTTTTTTTAAATCTTGACCATTTTCTAAACCTTCTATGTATTACTTCATATATCGAAGCAAAATCATCACTATGTCCTACAAAAACGTTTGGATCTTTAATTTTATATTTCCTATAATGTTGTTTAGAAGGAATCCCATCAATAAAAACGACTTGTGATGCTACAGGGTCACTACCTTGAATATGGCTTATATCATAACCTTCAATTCTTTTAGGTTGTTCGCTTAATTCAAGTATTTGGGCAAGATCCTCAATTGATGATTCATTATCTTGTATCCCATTTAATATTCTATCTAATTCTAATTTCGCATTTTTTAAAACCATCTCTACAGTTTCATGTTTTTTATTTCTTTTTGGGATTAAAATTTTTACTTTCTTTTTTCTTAGCTCCGTTAACCAATCCTCTATGGTTGCTTGTTTTGGAAGGTTATATTGAATAAGAATTTCTGATGGTATTTCTACTCCTTCAACATTCATATAATGCTCTTCTAATACCTTTTGTAGAATAAGATTTTGATCTTCATTATTTAATTTTTGACTATAACCAATTCTCCCGATCAGCTTACCAGATCTCATTTGGAAAATTTGTATACTAGCTATATTTTTTTCTGAAACTATTCCAAAGATATCTCTATTAATTGAAGAATCTGGTATTGATATTTTTTGCGATTCAGTTAATAATTTTAAACCTAAAATTTGGTCCCTTATTTTTGCTGCATTCTCATAATCTAAATCATTTGAAAATTGAAGCATTTTTTTTTGTAAAAATATTTCTAAGTCATCATTTCTTCCCTGAAATATCATAGATACTTGTTTCATTATTTTTTTATAATCCTCAGATGATATAACTTCTTGGCAAACACCTGGACATCTTCCTATTGAATAATTCAAACAAGTTCTATCTTTATAGACTGGTCTCGGTCTTTGTCTAAGTGGAAATATTTTTTTTATCGTAAATAATGTTCTCCTTAATAATCCGACATCAACATAAGGTCCATAATATCTATCTAAATTATTTCTATTTCTTCTTCTTCTTGTAATAAATATTCGAGGATATTTTTCACTCCATGTTATACAAAGATATGGATATTTCTTATCATCCTTTAAAAGAATATTAAAGTATGGTTTGTTTGTTTTAATTAAATTTGACTCTAAATTTAATGCTTCATATTCGCTATCTGTAACTATAATTTCTATTTCAGTTATTTGACGAACCATCAAACTTAATCGGGGAGTTAAATCAGAATAATTATTGAAATAACTACTAACTCTACTGCGTAGTTTTTTAGATTTGCCAATATAAAGTAGGTTGCTATCTATATCCTTAAAAAGATAACATCCAGATGACTTTGGAATTTCGGATAATCTTGATTTTAATAATTCCTTATTATTAATTAATTTATATTCAATTTTAAAATTGTATTTGTTATCTATGGTTTCGATAGAGGAATTACTCATTTAGAATGATTAACCTCCATAATTCCAGCCAGTTGAAGATAAATTTAGTGAGTCAACATTATTATTCAAATAAGCAGATTGAACCTCTCCTACAAAAACGGTATGGTCTCCATGAATAACACTTCCAACAACATTACATTCAACTCCACCCACACTATCAACTAAAATAGGCAATCCAAGCTCACCTAAATTAAATTCAACAGATTCAAATCTACCTCCTAATGCTTTTTGAGGTTTAAAGAAAACAGCTGCTAGATCCTTTTGATCACTTTTGAGCACATTTAATGAGAACTTATTGGTGGACTTTATTATTTCATGACTAGAACCCTCTGCTCTAACTGCCATTACAACTAATGGGGGCGTGAAGGAACCTTGAGTCACCCAACTCGCAGTAAATCCATTCACTTCATTTTTATCTTCGTCTCTAACACCACAAATAAATAATCCGTGAGGTATTTTTCTTAATAAGATTTTTTTTGCTTCTAGATTTAATGTCATAATTGATTTATCTAATAATCTTATTTTAACTAAATTTCTTATTCGATCATAATAAATTCATGAAAATTCTTTATCCAGGTACATTTGATCCTTTAACAAACGGGCATCTTGATTTAATAGAAAGGGCTGAAAAAATTTTTGGCAATCTAGTAGTTGCTGTTTTAGAAAATACTTCTAAAACACCAACATTTAATCTTCAAAGAAGAATAATACAAATAAAAAATTCTCTTTCTCATTTATCTAATATCGAAGTTATTTCTTATTCTGGACTCACTGTAGATTGTGCAAATGATCTAAAAGCTAATCTTATTCTTAGAGGATTAAGAGCAATGAGTGATTTTGAGTATGAACTTCAGATTGCACATACGAATAAATCTCTTAATAATAATATTGAAACTATATTTTTATCGACAAATACAAATTATAGTTTTCTTAGTAGTTCTTTAGTAAAAGAAGTTGCAAAATTTGGTGGTGAAATTAATCACATGGTACCTCCCTTTGTTGAAAGAGATTTAAAAGAATATTTTAAATAATATTTTATTAACAAGATTTCAAGTGATAAACATCATTTAATAATTTAAAAGTTTTTTCTTTATCAATATTATTAGAATTTTGGATAATACTTACAATTATTGGCTTTTCATTTTTATACAAAAAGCCAGATAATGCAAAGACATTTGAAAGAGTCCCAGTTTTTCCAAAAAACTTTCCAGATAACTCACTATTTACAAATCTCTTAGCTAATGTTCCTCTTACTCCCATAATTGCAAGTGAAGATTGATAAGCTTGAAAATCATTAGAATATCTCATTTTATCTAAAAATAATACAACTAACTTTGTTGTAATTTTATTTTTTCTAGATAATCCACTAGCATCTGCAAAGTATGTATTAGTTACTGGGAGGCCTTTATTTTCAAGCCATTTTTTCAATTTTATATAGTCATTATCGTTCCATGTATTAGAGGCATTTTTAAAGAGTGATTCTGCTGTAAAATTATGGCTCTCAGAATTTGTTAGAGTTAATAATGAAAGAATTGGAGTTGAATATATTTTATTTACCTCTGAAATATCTTTTAAATAAAATGTTTTTTCTGAATCAAAAAAATCTATATATACTTTTGAATTTGGAAATTTATTTTTTAAATAGTTTTTAATAAAATTTTTTAATGCATAAATATCTTCATATTTATTGTGATTACTTTCTATTGCAAGAGATGTGATTGGAGATCCATATTCGTAAAGTTTATCTGTATTTGTCCAACCATTAGGCCAATATAATTTTGAATCAATTTCTACAATATTAAAGTTAATAATTTTATTTTCCTTAACATTTGAAATTAGTTCGATTATATGTTCATAATTCAGATCAGGATCACCTTGACCTTTCAAATAATAATTGTTTTTATTTTTTTTTAATAAGGAAGTTTTTAAATTACTATTTAATTTATATTTACTTAAAACATAAGCTGATGAGAATAATTTTTGATTTGATGCTGGCAACCTTGGAACTTCATCATTATAGGAACTAATTATTTCCCCTTTATTATTAATAATTGATACACTAAAGGAATCATCAAGTTTTTGTTTCAATAAAGCATCATAACTAGGACATTTTTTATTTTTAGTAATTATTCCTGGGAAATTAAAATAAATACTATTTAAAATAGTTATTTTCTCATTTGCTAGTAAATATCTTATTAAGAAAGGAGATGTTACTAATACAAGAACAATTAAGAAAAATGAATAAATTTTTTTTATCACTTTCAATCTATAAATTTACAAAAATAGATTCGTTGTCGGGTTTAATTTCAAATTCTTTTTTAAAAAAATATTTTTTGTTTTCTTCTTTGAAAAGCAACCAGTTATTTGGGTAAATATGCATAAGAGCAGCTTTATTTAAAGGCTGAAGAAAATAAATATTATTCCAAGTTTTGACAAAGTTTTTACGTCTCTCTCTAATAACACTTCCTATACCAATATTGGCATCTTCAAATTTTGGATTTAATGAATAATGCGTTCCTTTATAATTATTAGACATGGGTTCAAATGAATCGAAATCATATGGCTGAGGTAGTATCGATATCATTGCACTATCAAAATTATTTATATTATTTGATTCATTAAATGATTTAAAAGTAAATATTTTATCTTTGATATCTGGATAGTCTCTTTGAGCCAAAGCAACAGCACCTTGATCAGCAAATGTTATGAATACATTATTATTTTTAGATAATATCTTGTAGATAGTTATTCCAATTCTGTTAAACTTTAACCCTTCAAAATTAAATTCTATAGTAAATCTTTTATTTGAATCTAATAAACTTGGAATAATTGCATCCTCCATATTCTTAAGAGATTCATCTAAATCCTTAGGTAGTCTGTAATTAGTTTCCATTAAAATTTGTCAATACATATTTGAATAAGTTCTAAAAATTTATCTATTTCTGACTTATTGTTTATTGAACCTAAAGTAACACGAATATTTGAATATAGTTCATCATCTTTTAAACCAATATTTTTAAGTGTAGAGCTAGGTTTCCCAGATGAGCTTGAACAAGCACTTCCACTACTTATGGCTATTTTATTTTCTGACATGAAATTAACAATCTTATATGCCCTTATAGGCTCAGATAGTTTATTTAATAATAGAAACGAAATATGATTGGGAAGCCTGTAGTTAATGCTGCCCGTAATCTTTATGTGATTATTATCCTTAATCCTTAGTAAAAAATAATTTTTTAATTTATTAATATTATTAGAAGGAAATTTAGTTATGTAATCATATAATTTTATTTTTCCTTTAATATTCTTTAATGATTCATACATTCCAGCGATTAATGGCAAAGCTTGTGTACCTTGTCTAATTGAAAATTCCTGAGTAAGTGATATGTCTTTATTTTTTAAAATTTGTCTAGACTTTTCTTTTGTTAAAAGAATACCGATGCCTTTTGGACCTCCAAATTTATGAGCAGATAAACTTAAAAAATCACATTTAAGTTCTTTCCAACTGAATATTCCATTACTTAATATTTGCGTTCCATCTAAATGAAACATTATATTTAATTCTTCACATTTGGAACCTATAAATTGAACAGGTTGTATTGTCCCAATTTCACTTTGTCCCCAAATAATTGATACAAGCTTAGTTTCCTTGGTTAAAATTTTATCGATATTAGAAATATTTAAAATTCCTTCATTATTTACCTTCCATTCGAAAATATCCCAATTTTGTTTTCTTAGTCTATTAGCACAAATAGTTGTTGCTTGATGTTCAACATTAGAAATAACAACCTTACCATTTTTAAAGTTCTCATAAATATTATTAAATACAATATTTGTAGATTCCGAAGAACCAGATGTAAAAATTATATCCTCTGGTTCTGCTTCAAAAATATAAGCAATTTTAGATCTAATTTTTTCGAGATATGTAGAGCATTTTATCCCTAGCTCATATGTGGATGATGGGTTATGCCAATAATTCCTATAAGTTGAATTTATTATATTCAGAACATTCTCAGATAATGGAGTTGTGGATGCATTATCTAAATAGATAAAATTCTTTTCCATTAATTTACTAACATTGATCCTGAGAAAACCTTTTTAGCATTACCGGTCATCATGACTTCACAATCGTCTTTTGACCAATCAATTTTGAGATTACCTCCGGGTAAAGTTACTATGGTTTGTGGATTACAATGGCCTAATTTATAAGCTGCTACATGAATAGCACAGGCACCTGTTCCACAGGCTAATGTTGCTCCAGCACCTCTTTCCCATACTTTTACTTTGATATTATCTCTATTTAAAATTTGACAAAAATGAACATTAGTTTTTTCTGGAAATAATTCATTTTTTTCAAATATAGGCCCAAGTCTGGAAAGAATAATTGACTCTATGTCTTGAACAAAGAATATTAAATGAGGATTTCCCATTCCTACGGCATAACCTATATTATTAAAATTTTTCTCAACAAATTTATGCGAAGGAATTGAATTGATTTTTTTTTCAATTGTTGTTGGAATATTTTGACTATCTAAAATTGGAACTCCCATTTTTACTGTAATTTCATCTTTTATGTATTTTGCAATTTTTAAACCTGCTTTAGTCTCAATTTTATATTCTATATTTTTATTATTCATTGAATCATTTACATGTAGATACTCAACTAAACACCTAATTCCGTTTCCACACATTTGTGCTTCAGAACCATCAGAATTAAAGATTATCATTTTTGCATAATTATCTTCATTAGGTTCTTCTATAAAAATCACTCCATCTGCTCCAATACCAAATTGCCTGTTGCAAATTTTTTTTATATCAAAAAGTTTATGTGTCTTGTAATTTTTATATAAATCATTTCCTCTAGAATCAATTACAACGAAATCATTTCCGTTACCTTGATATTTATCAAAAGTTATATTTTTCATTTGTAGATAATATATTTTAAATTTTAATTATAAATTATTCCTTTTAACAATCTATTTCTATTTTATACAATGGATATTAAAATAATAATTTAACAAATAAAAATTAAGTGATTTCTCCCGATAAACAATATGAGGCTGATAATAATTTATATAATCCATCAGAAATAGAAAAAAAATGGCAATCAATATGGATAGAAAACAATTTATACAAAACCGATGAATTAACAGAGAATAGTGATAAATTTTATGCTTTATCAATGTTTCCCTATCCTTCAGGTAATCTTCATATGGGACATGTTAGAAATTATGTTATTACAGACTTAATAGCTCGGTTCCAAAGGTTTAAGGGCAAATCTGTTTTGCATCCAATGGGTTGGGACGCTTTTGGTTTGCCTGCTGAGAATGCAGCGATTGAAAGAGGAATTAGTCCCAGCGTCTGGACTAAAAAAAATATTTCTCATATGAAGTCACAATTAAAGCTTTTGGGACTATCAGTTGATTGGGAAAGGGAATTTGCAACTTGTGATGAAAATTATTATATTTGGACGCAATATCTATTTTTAGAATTATACGAGGCAGGTCTTGTATATCAAAATGAATCAGAAGTTAATTGGGATCCTATAGATAATACTGTCTTAGCAAATGAACAAGTTGACTCGGAGGGTAAATCTTGGAGATCTGGGGCAGTAGTTGAAAAAAAATTATTAAAACAATGGTTTTTAAGGATTACTAATTATGCAGATGAGTTATTAAAGGATTTAGAAAAATTAGATAACTGGCCAGAAAGAGTAAAAATAATGCAAGATAATTGGATTGGAAAGTCAATTGGTACAAATATTAATTTCAATATCAATACAAATCAAGAAGAAAAAATAACTGTATTTACAACAAGGCCAGATACTTTATTTGGAGTTACTTATTTAGCAATTTCTGTTAATCATGCATTAATTAAAAATATTTCTGATCAAGAAACCATAAAAGATATAGAACATCTTAAACAAAATTTGAAAAATAATAAAAATAATGAACTTGAAAAAATTGGAATAAAAACCAGCTTAATAGCAATAAATCCAGTTAATTCTGAACCTATTCCTATTTGGGTGGCAAGTTATGTTCTCGATGAATACGGGACAGGAGCTGTTATGGGAGTGCCTGCTCATGATCTAAGAGATTTTGAATTTGCTAAGAAAAATAATATTGATATTAAGCAGGTAATAATAAATGATAAAAGTGTACAAACTAAAGAACTTGATAAACCTTATGTGGAAAATGGATATCTTATTAATTCAAATCAATACGATGGTATAGAAAATACTATTGCTAAATTAAAAATTTCAGAGGAGGGAGTAAATAATGGATGGGCCGAAAATAAGGTTCAATATCGTCTAAGAGATTGGTTAATATCTAGACAAAGATATTGGGGATGTCCGATACCCATAGTTAATTGCAAAAAATGTGGATCTGTTCCATTAAAGAAATCGGAATTACCTGTTTCCTTACCAAAAGATATAGAAATCTCGTCTAACAAGATTAATGCTTTAGGTGATAATAATAATTGGATAAATACAACATGTCCAAAATGTGGAATAGCTGCAAGAAAAGAAACTGATACTATGGACACATTCATGTGCTCATCTTGGTATTTTTTAAGATATCCATCTTCAAAATGTTCAACTAAGCCATTTGAAAAGATGGAAATAAATAAGTGGTTGCCTGTAGATCAATATGTAGGAGGAGTGGAGCATGCCATATTGCATTTGTTATATGCAAGATTTTTTACTAAAGCCTTGCGAGATAATGAACTATTTGAAATTGATGAACCATTCAAAAAGCTACTAACTCAAGGAATGGTTCAGGCCGCAGCCTATAAAAACAATAAAACGGGTAAATATGTTTCTCCTTCCGATATTACTGACCTATCAAATCCTACAGATCCAATTGACAATTCTAAACTTGAAGTTCTTTTCGAAAAGATGTCAAAGTCTAAATATAATGGAATAGATCCTGAATCAGTAATTAAAAAATATGGAGCAGATACAGCAAGAATGTTTATCTTATTTAAAGCACCACCAGAAAAAGATTTGGAATGGGGAGATACAGATGTTGAAGGACAATTTAGATTTTTAAGCAGGATTTGGAAGCTTTATATAAATTGTGCAAAAGATATAAATAGTAAAAGTAAGACCTATCCAGACAAAGAAAAATCTTTAATAAAGTCACTTAATATAGCTATAAAAGAAATCTCAAATGACATATTAAATAACCAATTTAATACTGCGATTTCAGAACTAATGAAGTTTTATAATTCATTATCAAATTCCATTAATGAGGTAAACAATAATCTTAAAAAAGAAGCTTTAAAAACATTTTGTATTTTGTTGGCTCCATTTGCTCCTCATATTGCTGAAGAAATATGGCATCTTATAGGATTTAAAAATTCTGTGCATTTAGAAAAATGGCCTACTTTTAATGCCGAAGCACTAAAAGAAGATTCATATGAACTAGTAATACAAGTGAATGGAAAAGTTAGAGACAAAGTAAATATTAATAATGAAATGAATGAGGATCAAATTAAAGAATTGTCTCTTAAAAGACCTAACATTTTAAAATGGACTCAAGATAAGGAAATAAGAAAAATAATTATTGTTAAAGGAAAAATTATGAATATTGTTATTTAAGAATTTGTTTTTTGAATAACTAATGAATTTGGATTTGACCAATCGCCCTTAACTAAATAATCATCATTACCGAAACACATTTCACGTAGTATGAAAAATATAGGTTCACTCACTGAATTATCAAATAATGATGTTATGTCATTTATAGAATATTCACCTCCTTGGTCTAATAAATTACTTACTTTTTGTTGATACTCAATAATATTTGCTGCTGCTTTCTTCCCAGCTTCAACTCCGGGTTGATCATATGCATTTATATTTACTAATTCAGCGTAGAAGGATACCGCCCTCTCAAATAAAGCGATTAAGGCACCTAGTGAAAAACAATTTAATTTTTCTAATGTGATAGTGATACTTTGCCTGTCTTCACTAGAGAGTGCTGATCTGGTTCCTTGCAAAAAACCAGAAAGATATTCTTTAGGATTCTCTTTTTCTTCAAAAATATTAGTAGATGGAGAGTCTAATAATTCAATAAAAATACAAAAGAAATTATCAATTCCATCTCTAAGTTGCTGAACATAAGCATGTTGATCTGTAGATCCTTTATTACCAAAAACGGAAATACCTTGATTAACTACTTCACCATTCCTATTAAATTTCTTACCTAATGATTCCATTACTAATTGCTGGAGATATTTACTAAATACCTGTAACCTATCTCTATAAGGTAATACGACCATATCTCTCCTTCCAACGCCATCCCCGGTTAAATACCATGCAGATGATAATAATGCTGCGGGATTATTTATAAAATCACTTGTACGTGTGGCTTCATCCATTAATGATGCACCTCTAATAAATTCAAATATATTTTCATTAATAAGAGCTAATGGTAGTAATCCCACAGAGCTTGTAATACTTGTTCTCCCTCCAACCCAATCTTGTAAATTAAATATTTGTAACCAACTTTCAGATGTGGCTTTTTTAAATAACTTACTATCTTTCATTGTTATAGCTATAGCATTTGAATTCCATTCAATAGAATTATTTTCGCAATGACTTTTAATAATTTCCATAGCAATTCTAGGTTCAGGTGTGCCACCTGATTTGCTTACTACTACGAATAATGTTGTGGATAATTTTTCAGATAACTCTTCTAACTTTTCACTAATTAAAAAAGGATCAATATTATCTATATAAGAAAAATTTAAGCCTTTAGAGCACTTCTGCAGTGACTCTGTTATGAGTAATGGGCCTAAACCACTTCCACCAATTCCTATCCATAGAACATCTGTATAGTTATGATTATTCTTATTCTTAATATCCCCATTTAAAATTTGTTTTCCAAATTCAGAGATTTCATTAATATCTGCGCTAATTTCCTCGCCTATTTTGGAAGATGGAGAAATTGATGGATTTCTAAGCCAATAATGTCCAACTTGTCTATTTTCATCAATATTTGAGATTGCACCATTTTCTAATTCTTTTATTGATGAAAAAACATTTATAAATTTCTCTTCTAAATTTTTTATATCATTACTTGTGAAATTAATTTTGCTTATGTCTAACCAAATATTTAATTTTTTATCAAACCAAAGATAATTACAAAATTTATCCCAAGAGTTCAAATCTCCATTCATTTTATATATTTGTTTCCTTATATTTATATTTAATTATATCTATATGAATAGTACAAAGATTTGAATCATTTAAATTTGTTTAAATTTTTATCTTCAAATAAATATGTTTTTGAATATAAACAATTAAAGTAGAGGGTTTTTTTTATTTCATATGAATTTATCATTGGATAAAATAAAAAACCATTGGATAAATCCTTTAATTACATAATTTCGCCTGAGATATCTGAATTTAGAAAATTCTCACCAAAATTAAAAATAGGTGTACTTGCTTCTGGTAAAGGAACAAATTTTCAGGAGTTAATTAATCTCTCTGAAAAAGGAGAATTAGATATAGATATAAAAGTTCTTATAACTAACAAAGATGATGCAGGTTGTATAAAAAGAGCTAAAAATTCAGAAATACCTTATAAAGTAATAAGAGCCAAAGACTTTTCGCAAAAAGAGCTGTTTGAATTAGAAATTATAAATACTTTAAATAGTTGCGAAGTTGAACTTGTTGTAATGGCTGGCTGGATGAAAATTGTCTCTCCCTTCTTTATAAATAAGTTTAAGAATAAAATTATAAATATTCACCCATCATTACTTCCTGCTTATAAGGGTGGTTCTGCGATAAACGACTCTATATTAAATGGTTCAAAAATAACTGGTTGTTCAGTACATTTTGTTGATGAGGAGGTGGATAGTGGCTCTTTGATAATGCAAGCTGCATTGTCAATTAGAGATGATGACGATATTGAATCACTTTCCAAAAGAATACATATCCTCGAACATAAAATTTTGCCTCATTCTATCTCTAATGCTGGCTTTTTGATAAGAAGTAATTTTATGGAAAATTATTAGTTAACTCAAGACCATCATCCATTGAATATCCACTCATAATATTTAAGTTTTGAATTGCTTGCCCAGTCTGTCCTTTTAACAAATTATCAATTACAGATAAAATAATAATCTTTCCATTTCGAATGTCAACCTTAACAGAAATGATAATTTGGTTGGTATTTTTAACCCATTTTGTAGATGGGAATGTATCAATAGCTAATACTTTAATATTTTTGAAATTTCTGTAATAATTATCCAAAAGAATTCTACAATCATCAGAAGTTAATCCTGGATCTCTTAATCTTGCATATATAGTGGAATGCATCCCTCTCGATATTGGAACCAAATGAGGAGTAAAAAGCAGTTCTATTTTATTTCCAGAAATTAAAGATGCTACTTGCTCGATCTCTGAGGTATGTCTATGGTTTATCAATCCATATGCTGATAGACCTTCTCCACATTCTGATAAGAGTAACTTTTGGTTAGGTTCTCGACCACCTCCAGAAGTTCCGCTTTTAGAATCAATCACTATTCCATCATTTTCAATAATTCCTTGCGAAAGATAAGGAGCTAGTGGAATAAGAGCAGATGTTGGATAACATCCTGGACATGCAATTAATCTACCTTTTGAAATCGCTTCTTTGTTTATTTCAGGAAGACCGTAGACTGCCTCTTTACATAAATCTTCATCATTCCTTTTATAAATAGCAGCTTCTTTGGAATATACTCTTTTCCATTGATCTAAGGACTTATATCTGTAATCAGCAGATAAATCAATAACTTTAACTCCTCTATCTAATAATTTTCTTGTCAATGTAGAAGAAAGGCCATTTGGTAAGCAAAGCAAAGCAATATCTGAATTTTTTGAAATATTATCAACTGAAATTTCCTCTATAAGAGGATCATTATCTAGATAAATAAAAGGGAAATTATCATTCCACTTTGATCCAGATGTTTTATTACCTCCTAAATATGTAATTTTGTAGTTTTTATTTTTCTTTAAAAGATTTACCGCTTGAATACCGCCGTAACCAGTAGCACCTACTATTGCAACATTCATTTCTTTGAATTGGCAGACTTTGAGATAGGATTGTAAAGTGTTGAATTTAAGGTAACTAAAACACTATTTTTCTATATTGATAGGAATAATGAAAGAAACAAGTCCCAAATCAAATAATGGAACAATTTTGGATATAAATGAATCTTTTAAAATTGATTTTGATCCTATCAGCGATGCATTGGCAGCGATAAGGAATGGTGAGTGCATAATTGTGGTTGATGATGAAAGAAGAGAAAATGAAGGAGATTTAATTTGTGCGGCTCAGTTTGCAACTCCTCAGCAAATAAATTTTATGGCTACTGAGGGACGTGGTCTCATATGCCTAGCTATGCAAGGTGAGAAACTTGACTCTTTAGATTTACCTTTAATGGTAGATAGAAATACAGATAAAAATCAAACAGCTTTTACTATATCAATTGATGCTGGACCTGAAAATAACGTTTCTACTGGAATTTCAGCTGAAGATAGGGCTAAGACAATTCAAGTTGCTATAAATCCAAATACAAAACCTGAAGATTTACGGAGGCCAGGACATATTTTTCCATTAAGAGCTAAAAAAGGTGGAGTTTTAAAAAGGGCCGGTCATACCGAAGCAGCGGTAGATATTGCTGCAATGTCAGGTCTTTATCCCGCAGGAGTGATTTGTGAAATACAAAATCCTGACGGTTCCATGTCAAGACTTCCTCAACTTAAAGAATATGCAAATCAGTGGGGAATGAAATTAATATCAATAGCTGATTTAATAAGTTATCGTTTTCAAACTGAAAGATTTGTATTTAGAAAATCCGATGCTGTACTTCCAAGTATTTTTGGTAATTTCAAAGCTTATGGATATGTTAACGAACTTGATGGTTCAGAGCACGTTGCATTAGTTAAACAAAAATCATCAAAATTAAGCGAACCTGTACTAGTAAGAATGCATTCAGAGTGCTTAACTGGCGATGCTTTTGGATCATTACGATGCGATTGTAGACCCCAGTTAGAGGCTGCTTTATCAAGGATAGAAAAGGAGGAAGAGGGAGTTGTTGTTTACTTGAGACAAGAAGGTAGAGGTATTGGTCTTATAAATAAATTAAAAGCTTATAGTTTACAGGACGGTGGATTAGACACTGTAGAAGCTAATGAAAAGTTAGGTTTTCCAGCTGATCTAAGAAATTATGGAGTTGGAGCACAGATATTAACCGATTTAGGCATAAAAAAACTAAAATTACTTACAAATAATCCTAGAAAGATTGCTGGATTAGGTGGTTATGGAATAGAGGTTATTGAGAGAGTTCCATTAGTAATTTGTCCAAACGATAATAATGCTGAATATTTGAGTGTAAAAAAAATGAAGTTAGGTCACATGATTGATGAAGATAATCCTAATTCCAGGAATATCGATCCATTTATATCAATTTTTCTTGACGGAAAATATAAATCTATTGATCTAGTTCCAATAAAAAATGACGTTATTAAATTCTGTAGTGATAAGAAAATTAATATTAAACTAGAAAGTACTCCAAGATTATTAGCTTTTTGGAATCGACCAAAATTAGTTTGGCGAATTTTGCATGATCAGAATAGAACCAATTCCAACATTACTGATGAAGAAATAAAGAATATAGAATTATTTATTCAGTTTTTATCCAATTATGAAGATAGTACAAAGATTGGAATTATTGTTTCTAGAAACATTGAACAGGCATTACATCCAAAAAGTAGCATCAAATTAATCAATACTAAATTTACTATTAATAATGAAATCTTATATTCTTCTACAAGAAAATTTAATCTAGATAAAGAGACATTTAGTATTGTTTTTGAAGACTAAATTACTATTTTAAAGTTGCTTTTAAAATTTTGGAACCATTAGTAAGCTTTAGAACTACATCCATATCGTCAGTCTTACCAAAAACAGTATGAACTCCATCGAGATGAGGCTGTTGTTCATAGACTATGAAAAACTGACTACCACCTGTATCCTTTCCTGCATGAGCCATAGAAAGTGAGCCTTTAAGATGTTTATTGGAATTAATTTCACATTTAATATTATATCCAGGACCTCCAGTTCCAGGCATACCAGATGCTCCGTCACGAGTATTAGGACATCCACCTTGGGCCATAAAACCAGGAATAACTCTGTGAAAAGCTAGTCCGTCATAAAAACCATTACTAATCAATTTAGTAAAGTTGTTGACGGTATTTGGGGCGTCTTCAGAGAAAAATTCAATATTAATGTTCCCAACTTCTGTTTCAAATAATGCAGTTGTCATTTTTTATTTGTTTAATAATAATTCTGATATTTTAATAGCTAAAGCAACTTTTCAAGGTTTTCTTTAATGGTATTTATATCAATGTTATTATTATTTTTGTCTTCCTCCCAATTTTCAACTTCTAGGTTTTTCTGGGGTGGTGAAATTAACAACCTATCTTCTGCGGTTTTAGGTACAAAATTTTTTTCTACTAATTTGCATTCATAATCTAATTTATTGCAGAAATCTTTAATTTCCTCAATGTTGATCATTTCAACTGTTGGCAAAGGAAAATCTTGAGCTTCTAGTAGACCACAATATCTCGTTGCATCATCCTTATCTTCAAACATAAGAACAATGGTCCTTCCTTTAAGTTCTATTGAATGAATTCCTTCCTTATCTGTTCCTGAATTATATAGAAGAACAAATATGTTCATAAGTATCGTTTTTTCTATTTATATAATATTTGATTGAGAATCAGAAAGTGATAATTCTTGTAATCTTGTATATAAAGCAATTTCTTCATCATTAATATCAGCAGGTATCACTACCAAGATTTCAACATATTGATCGCCTACATTATCTTCGAAAGTTAAACCCCTACCTTTCAAACGTAACATTCTACCCGTAGATGATTTAGGTGGCACTTGAAGTGTGACATTTCCATCTAGGGTCGGAACCTCAACTGCACAACCAAGAAGAGCATCATGAGGAAATAACTCTAATTTATAAAGAACTCTTAAACCATCAATTCTTAGACCACTTTTGGTTTGAACTTTTAACTGTAGATAATGATCTTTACCTCCTCTTGCAATATTTTCAAGTCTTAATCGCCATCCATCTCCAGCGAAAGGAGGTGTATCTACTTCTACTACGGTTTCATCTTCGAGCTCTATTAAAATTGAAGCTCCATTTAAGGCCTCATCAGGAGTTAAATCAATAACTGTTTCAATATCTTGGTGGAGTTTAACTGGAGGCGGCTCTTCTGGAGAGGTTGTAGGGTAGTCATAATTATTAAATTCATCATTATTTGTATTTATCGATTCATCTTCAAATGGTTCATTGTCATATTCTTCGTAATTCTTTTGTGAGTATTCATATCCAAATAATGAATCAAGATAATCTTGAAAATCAGGAAACCCCGTCTTGAAATTATTATTTTCGGAATCATCATCAATATTTTTATCCGAACCATTTTTTCTAATATTAGGATCACGTAGACATTCGTATGCTTCGTTAATTAATTTAAATCTTTCCTCTGCATTAAGATCATTTTTATTTAAATCTGGATGCCATTTTCGTGCTTCTCTTCGAAAGGCCTTTTTAAGTTCTTTATCATCGAAATCAGGGGATAAACCCAAAATCGACAAATAGTCTTTTTTAGAGGAAGTAGTCATTGTCCCATGGATCATCGTCCCTAGAATTACCATACCTCGAATTTCTATAATTTCTATTCATTTGATTATCCCAAGGATCATCATCCCAATAATCATCTGAAAAGAGTTCATCCTTTAATGATCCAAATGTATTTTTAATGCTCTGTAAGGGATTATTATCAGTTTTCTTTTCTGCCGAAAATTTTCTGTTTAATCCGAATAATGCTTCTTGGAGAGCACTTACTGAAATTTCTAATTCTTGAGGATCATCGTAATCTATATAATCTTCAACATCTTGAATGGCTATTTCAACAGCTCGTTGTTGCCTTTCGGCTCCATAAGGACCAAATTCTAATGAGGCATCCCTAAGTCTTCTTTCAGCTTGCGCAATAAGAGTTAAAGCACTATTTTTTCTATCAATTACAGATCTTTTCTTCCTATCTTCATTTGCTTTTATTTTAGCTTCTTCAATTATCGAATTTATTTCTTGTTCATTTAAATTAGAACCTCCAGAAATTGTAACTGTTTGCTTTCTTCCAGTTGTTCTATCAGTTGCACTTACTTCTAAAAGACCATTAGCATCAATATCAAATGCTACCTGGACTTGAGGTATTCCCCTTGGAGCTGGAGGTATTCCTGATAGTCTGAATTTACCAAGTGATTTATTTTCAGAGGCTAATGGCCTTTCTCCCTGCCGTACTTGAACAACTACTGATGATTGATTAGCTTCGGACGTACTAAAAACATCAGATTGTCTAACTGGTATTGGTGTATTACGAGGAATAAGTACCTTCATAAGACCACCAATAGTTTCTAAACCTAAAGATAAGGGAGTAACGTCATTTAGGAGTAAATCTTGTAAATCACCATTAATAATTCCAGATTGTATAGCAGCTCCAACTGCTACTACTTCATCAGGATTAACAGATTGACATGGATCATTTGGAACTAGAGTCTTTACTAATTGTTGAACCATTGGGATTCTTGTGCTGCCACCTACAAGAACTACCTCATCAATATCTTCTGCGTTCCATCCTGAATCGTCTAAAGCTATTTGCACAGGCTCTAATAATCTATCTAGTAAATCTTGTGATAATGATTCAAATATTTTTCTATCTAATGTTTCTTCAATATGTAACGGCCCCTCTTTACTTGTTGTGATAAATGGTAATGATATTTTTGTTTTTTGCAATCCTGACAATTCACATTTAGCTTTTTCAGCAGCCTCAGTTAATCTCTGTAAAGCTTGTCTATCCCTTCTTAGATCAATATCATGTTTAGTAAGAAATTTTTCCGCAAGCCAATCAACTATTTTTGAATCAAAATTGTTTCCTCCAAGCTGTGTATCACCACAAGTGGCTTTAACATCAAATACACCATTAGAAATTTTCAATAATGAAACATCAAATGTTCCTCCTCCTAAATCAAAAACCAAAACATTATTAGAAGAACTTTTTTCAAAACCATAAGCTAGAGCTGCAGCTGTAGGTTCATTTAGAATTCTATCTACTTTAATACCAGCTAATATTGCAGAATCCTTTGTGGCTTGCCTTTGAGATTCATTAAAGTAAGCAGGGACAGTAATAACTGCAGAATCAACAGTATCTCCAAGATATGTTTCAGCATCATTAATTAATTTTCTAATCAATGAGCTAACTAATTCTTCTGGTGCATACTCTCTTTCTGTATTTGGACTAAGAACCCTAACACTTCCATTGGTATTAGCTTTTACGTTATAAGGAACAGAAATACTATTCTCATCTAATTCATCCCAGTCACTACCAATAAATCTTTTTAGGTTATAAAAGGTATTCTTAGGATTTAGAACAAGTTGTCTTCTCGCTTGGTCTCCTATAACTATTTCTTTGTCTTTTGTAAATCCAACTATTGAAGGTGTTGTTCTAGTTCCCTCAGAATTTGCAATAACAATTGGACGACCAGATTCTATAACTCCGACAACAGAGTTAGTAGTACCTAAATCAATTCCAACTATTTGCCCCATGATTTTAGAATGCTAAATTAAAGCAAAATTTACTAATAACTTAATTAATTTTTATCTTAGATATTTACATATAATAGTAAAATTATAATAATTTCAACTTAATTTAAATAAATAAGATTATTTATAACTAGTCAAAAAGATAACTATTTTTTCTAGAACATTTTTTACAGACAAAGGTGTTGATGTAGTTAACCAAAATAAACTAATATAAAACGGAGAGAGAGGGATTCGAACCCTCGATAAAGTTGCCCCTATACAGCATTTCCAGTGCTGCGCCTTCAACCACTCGGCCACCTCTCCCAAGATCACCATTTTAACCCTTGATCATCCCATTTTTGAGGAAAGTTATTTGAGAAAGACTTTCACAGTCACGATTAAAAATAAGGAAACCGGAAAGGTATACCAAGAACAGGTTAATAGTGATGAGTACATACTTAAGGAATTTGAGAAGAAAGGTTTTAAGCTTGCATTTTCATGTAGAAATGGTTGCTGTACAAGTTGTGCAGTTAAAATAATATCTGGTTCTTTGGAACAGCCTGAAGCCATGGGTGTATCTCAAGCATTAAAAAATAAAGGTTATGCTCTGCTTTGTGTAGCTAAAGCAACTTCAGATCTTGAGGTGGAAACTACATATGAAGATGAAGTTTATGATTTACAATTTGGACAATATTTTGGGAGAGGAAATACAAGAGTTGCGCCACCTTGGGAATTTGAGGAAGATTAATTATCATGTTTGAATCAAGTGAAATAGATGAACTTGCTAATCAAGTAAACTTATCCAGTTTGTATGATATAGCAAAGAATTCAGCTCAAATTGGTAATGAAATTCTAAAAATTAATTACAATAAAATTCAGAAAATATCATCAAAGGGTAGAAAAGGTGATTTAGTAACCAATGTAGATTTGGAAGTCGAAAATAAAATAAAAGATTATCTATTAGAAATGACCCCAAACATATCTATCCATGCAGAGGAATCGGGTAAATTAAACAAATTCTCAGATTTTACTTGGTGTATAGACCCATTAGACGGTACAACAAATTATTCTCATGGATATCCTTTCTTTGGAACTTCTATTGGTCTTGTATATAAAAACAAGCCAATTATAGGGGCCATATCAGTACCTTATTTAAATGAGCTATATTCAGCCTGTATCGGTTTAGGATCATTCTGCAATGATTGTGAACTTAAAGTATCTAATCCATCTCAGCTTGCTGATAGTCTACTTGTAACTGGTTTCTCTTATGACAGATTTGATACAGAGGATAACAATTATGCTGAATTTTGTTACTTAACACATAAAACTAGAGGTGTCAGAAGAGGAGGAGCAGCAGCAGTTGATCTAGCATTTGTTGCTGCAGGTAAGGTCGATGGATACTGGGAAAGAGGATTGGAGGTTTGGGACCTAGCGGCTGGTGCTATCATTGTAGAAGAGGCTGGTGGAATTATTTCAGATTATCCATCAGGCAAATTTAATTTAAGATCTGGAAGAATTCTAGCTTGTTCTCCCAGCCTTGAAACTGAATTAAAAAATGAACTAGATAAAGTTTCTCCATTTAATAAAAATCTCTATACCTAAAATACGTTAAATATTAAAATGTCAGAAATAAAAGAAATTAAATTAGTCGATGTAAAAAATAACTCTAATATCATAAATAATTTAAATAGTATTTATAAACTATGGGGCTATGAAGAGGTTTCACCATCATTTATAAATACCTTAGAGACGATAAAGGGCCGCGGAGTTATTGAAGAAAATCAGCTTGTGGGAATAGTAAGTAATAATTCATTATGTCTTAGGCCAGAAATGACAACATCCATTGTTAAATTGTCATCAACTAGATTAATAAATAAGAAAAGACCTATAAGATTATTCACCAATGGAATGGTCTTTGATAAAAAACAAAATAATAAAAATTCATTTAAGTTACAAGAAAAACTGCAGAGTGGAATTGAATTAATTGGATATGATACAAAATACCCAGAAATTGAAGTCATTAATATCTTGTTTGATGCAATAGATAATATTAATTTGAGGGATGGTTGTAGTTTATATCTACTAGTAAGTACAACAAAAATAATGGATTTAATCTTAAATAAATATAAGGATAATAATTTTGAAGAAATTAAGAAAAGTCTGGTAAATTTTGATCAAGATAATTTATCTAAATTAGGAATTGATGAAGATGATAAATATATTCTTAAAGATCTCTTATTCACAAGAGGAGAACCAATTGCAATATTAAATAAATTGAAAACTACATATGGTACAAGTAAAACTTTAGATGACTTAAATTTTTTATTTGAATCATTAACAAAAATATCAAGTAGATATGGAATCAAATTACAACTTGATCCCACGTTTCAACCTCACTTGAATTTATATGAGGGAATAGTTTTTCAACTTATAGGCGATGATGGTAAAAATAAAAGCGTTATTGCAAAAGGCGGAAGATATGATGAATTAGTAAGATACTTTAGTCCTAAGGAGAAGATCTTAAATGGGATTGGATTTACAATTTCAATAGACATTTTAAGAAATTTAATTAGGGAAGATAAGACAGATAAAAAAAAGATTTTATTAATGTTTAAAGATTCTTATTTGTTAGAAAAAGGTATGAATGAACAAAAAGAACAACAGAATAAAGGAAATATTGCCGTCTTACATTTAAATCCTATTGATGACTTGTCTAAAGCCAACCAAATAATGTTAGAAAACAATTGTAGTGAGATTATGTGGATTAAATAAAACCATTTATAAGTTTATTTTGGTTTAAATTCATATATTGTTCGGACAATACTCCTAATTAAACTTGATTAACTAGTTTTTAGGAAATAAGATTTAATATGTTTGATTTTTTTTTAAATGGAAAAAGGTGAAATTCGTATTAATACCGAAAATATTTTCCCAATTATTAAGAAGGCAGTATATTCTGACCATGAAATCTTTTTAAGAGAACTTGTTAGTAATGGTGTTGACGCAATAAGTAAACGAAGAATGGCATCTATGGCAGGTGACTGTGAAAATACTGAAGAAGCTCAGGTAAAAATATCTATTGACCGTGAGAATAAAACCTTAACAATTTCTGATAATGGAATTGGAATGAATGACGAAGAAATTAAGAAGTACATAAACCAAGTAGCTTTCTCTAGCGCAGAAGAATTCCTAACAAAATATAAAAAAGATAATGATGAATTTATAGGTCACTTTGGACTTGGTTTTTATTCAAGTTTCATGGTGGCAGATAGAGTTGATATATTAACTAAATCAGCGATTGGAGAATCAAAAGCTTTTAAATGGTCTTGTGATGGCTCACCAAATTTTACTTTAGAGGAGTCAGAGAGAGAGACAATTGGTACTGATGTGATACTTCACCTACTTGACGAAGAGAAAGAGTTTATTGAGCCAGAAAGGATTAAATCATTAATAAAAAAATATTGTGATTTTATGCCAATAGATGTTTTATTAGAAGGTGAGACAATTAATAAGAAAAATCCTCCCTGGAGAAAACAACCTAGTGAATTAAAAGATGAAGATTATATTGAGTTGTATAAATACCTTTATCCTTTTCAAGGAGATCCATTGTTATGGATTCATCTAAATACAGATTATCCATATGACATACAAGGGATATTGTATTTCCCTAAATTGTCTGGTAGAGCTGATTGGGAAAAGGGAGAAATTAAACTATTTTGTAATCAAGTTTTCGTAAGCGATTCAATTAAAGAGATAGTCCCAAAATATCTTTTACCTCTAAGAGGAGTAATTGATTCTACTGATATACCATTAAATGTAAGTAGAAGCGCATTACAAACAGATAGAAAAGTAAGATCTATATCATCATTTATTTCAAAAAAAATTGCTAATAAACTGAAGGATTTGATTAAAAATTCTCCAGAATTTTATGCAGAAATTTGGGATTCTATCTCTGCATTTATTAAAATTGGTGCTATCGAAGATGAAAAATTTGCTGAATTAGTTGTTAACAGTATTATTTTTGAAACAATCATAAATTCAGAGAAAAACATAACTAAAGATATTGAAAATAAATCACTTATTAAATCAAATGATAAATATTTCACAACTCTCGCAAATTACAAAGAACGAAATAATAAAACTGAGTCAAAAAAAATAATTTACTGTTCAGATTCGATTGCTCAGTCAAGTGCATTAAATATCTGTTTATCTGATAACAAAGAAGTTATTAAATCAGATCCCTTAATAGATGCACAATTTCTTCCTTGGTTAGAAAGTAAAAACGAAGATTATCAGTTCCAAAGAGTTGATTCAGAAATAAATGAACTTGAAGATAAAGAATCTAATGAAATTGTAGATAAGGATGGTAAATCAAATTCAGAAAATCTTCGAGATACAATTGTTAAAGCACTTAACAATGAGAAAGTAACAGTTAAAGTTCAGTCACTATCAAGTAAAGGGGCTCCACCCGCTATGATCTTGCTTCCAGAACAAATGAGAAGAATTAATGATATGGGTGCTTACATGGAACAAAAGCTGCCTGGCTTACCTGAATATCATGTGCTTTTAATTAACAAAGAACATCCTCTTATTGTTGGACTTAATAAAATTACAGGCAATAAAATAATTATTGATAAAAAAGAACCTATAGAAAATCCATTGGCATCGAAAATTGCAAATCAAGTTTACGATATGGCTAAACTATCTGTTGGTGGATTAGATCAAGAACAGATTATTAATTTACAAAATAATAATGCCGAATTAATTTCAGAATTGCTTAATTCATCAAATTGAGTCGTGTGTTAAAATTTTCATAGATATAAAATAAAAATATGTCAAGAGTTTGCGAACTGACTGGTGCAAAAGCTAATAACGGGATGGCTGTGAGTCACTCACATATTCGTACAAAAAAATTGCAACAAGTTAATCTCCAAAAAAGGAGACTTTGGTGGGAAGAAGGCAAAAAATGGGTAAATATTAAAATTAGTGCAAAGGCACTAAAATCAGTACAAAAAGTTGGATTAGATAAATATGCAAGATCAAATGGAGTTGATTTAAAAAAATTCTAAATTTAATGAAAAATTTAGTTGTAAATATATTAATAACATTTATTATTTTCCTTAATTGTAATTCAGTTATCGCTTATGACTTTGCTCCTGAAGTTGGTGATTCGGCTCCAAGTTTTTATTTAGAAGGTTTTAATAAAAACATAAAATCAAAAAAAAATTGGGAATTAAATGATTTTCAAGGTAAATGGCTTGTTATGTATTTTTATCCAAAGGACTTTACAGCAGGATGCACTCTTGAAGCTAAAGGTTTTTCCGAATTAAAAAAAGATTTTTCAAAATATAACGCTGAAATTGTTGGCATCAGTGCTGATAATCAAAATTCCCATGAAAGTTTCTGCAGTGAGAAATCTATAAACTACACTTTATTATCTGATCCTGATGGAACTATTAGCGAGAAATATGGTTCTTGGATTCCTCCATTTTCAGATAGAAATACTTTTTTGATTTCTCCAGAGGGGACAATTTCTTATAGATGGATAAGTGTTTTACCAATAAATCATGCCAAGGAAGTACTTAATGTACTAAAGAAAAAAATATAATTTGTGCACGAACTTTCATTTGTTACTTGGTTAATTCATATCTCTTCAGTCATTGAATGGATATTTACCATCTTTGTTATATACAAGATTTCTAAATATAAAAAATATAATTTATTTTTTTGGTTAAGTTTAGCTATGGTCCCAAACTTAATAGGAGCTATGTGCGCTATAACTTGGCATATCTATGATAATCAGGATAAATTATATGGATTAGTAACGCTTCAAGGGATATTTACATTTATTGGAAATTCAACATTAGCTTTAGCATCATTCACTATTTTTAAAAGTAAAGAGTCTTATGAATGATTTATTTATTAAATTAATAGAAAAAATAGCTTCAATTGACAATACGGCTTTGTTCGCAGCATCTATATTCCCATATGCAATTTTTTTGTTCTACTTATATAAAATTAAATCTGTGAATAAATTTGTAAAAACAGGTTATTCCTTAACAGTTTTATTTGTGTTTGTAACTATAGTAGTTTCTCTCTTCACCTTAAATTACTACAACAAAACCCTTGTTGAGATTGACTTCTGGCATGGTTTAGCAGAATCCTTCTTAACCTTAAGCGATTTCATTATTTTGTTGGGATTCATAAAGATGTTAAATACCCTAGAAGTAAACAACTCTTAAGACACATAACAATTTTGTGTTTTTTAGGTAAAAGTATTAGAGAATATATGAAAATAACGATTTTCTATGTTTACTACATTATTTGCAGCTGCTTCTGCTCCAGCAACATTCGAATGGTCACCAAAGTGTGCCGTTGTTATGATTGCATGTAATGTGTTTGCTTATGCAATTGCTAGAGCAACTATAAGAAAACCTAATGAAGGTTTTGAAATACCTAATTCAAAATTTTATGGTGGTTTAAGTCACGCATCAGTTGTAGGAGCTAATTGCCTTGGCCATATTTTCGGAATTGGGGCCATCCTAGGATTAGCATCACGCGGTGTTTTATAAAATTTGATTTATAAAGTTTTTAATTATTTAATTTGAATTTTTCGACAATTCTATCTGCCATCTGATCAGGCATAAGACCTAATTTCTCTTTACTCTGATCAGGTGATGCATGATCAACTAAAACATCAGGTATGCCAATTCTGTATACAGGAATATTTACTTCATTATCGTTAAATAATTCAACGATAGCAGAACCAAATCCACCTATTAAGGTTCCTTCTTCCATCGTTACTACTTTTTGAATCCTACTAGCAAGAGGCAAAATAAGTTTTTTATCGAGAGGTTTTACAAATCTTGCATTTACAATACATGCATTAATGTTCATACCTTTTAAGATCTCAGCTGTTTTAATAGCTGAAGCGACCATAGATCCATAAGCAATAATTAAAATATCATTCCCCTCTTCAAGTATCTCAGCTTCACCAATATTCAACGGTTCCCAACCCTCATCCATTACAACTACTCCTAATCCAGAACCTCTTGGTATTCTTAATGCGGTTGGACCTTTGTGATTGATGGAAGTTATTAACATTCTTTGTAATTCGGATTCATCCTTAGGCGCCATTAAGACAAAATTAGGTATGGATCTCATATAGCTTATATCGTACTGACCTTGGTGAGTAGGTCCGTCAGCTCCAACTATCCCAGCTCTATCAAGTACGAACGATACAGGTAAATTTTGTATGCCTACATCATGAATTAATTGATCGAATGCACGTTGGAGAAAAGTGCTATAGATGGCTACAACAGGTTTTAGTCCTTCACAGGACATTCCTGCAGCAAGAGTAACTGCATGTTGTTCAGCTATTCCCACATCAACATATTGATTTGGAATATTTTTTTGTAATAAATCTAATCCTGTACCGGTAGCCATCGCAGCTGTAATACCAATAACTCTACTATCTTGTTCACATATTTTTAATAATGTTTGGCCAAAAATTTTACTATAACTAACTGGCTTTGGTTTTTTTGATGGAATGGATTTACCAGTAGTAAGATCAAATGCAGACTGTGCATGATATCCAACTTGATCAGCTTCAGCGTAAGGATAACCTTTCCCTTTTGTCGTAACTACATGCACAAGTACAGGTTTTTTAAGTCTATGTGCAGCATTAAATGTATTTACTAAATTTTCAATATCATGACCATCAATTGGCCCCATATATGTAAATCCTAGTTCTTCAAAAACTGCGCCTACCTTAGGAACAGCTAAACGTCTAACACTTCCTTTAATATTCTTTAATTCTTCTGGGATGTCTTTGCCAATTAATGGAATATTTTTAACACTTTCTTGTACACTATCTGATAAAAATTGTAATGGTGGACTAAGCCTAACTTTATTTAAATAAGTAGAAAGAGCTCCAACTGGAGGAGATATAGACATATCATTATCATTTAGCACTACGACCAAGGGAGTATTTGGTAAGTGCCCTGCATGATTTATTGCTTCTAATGCCATTCCGCCAGTTAAAGCGCCGTCACCTATAACAGCTACACATTTATAGTTTTCTCCTTTCCTATCTCTCGCTATTGCCATTCCTAATGCTGCAGAAATAGATGTACTTGCATGACCAGCACCAAAATGGTCAAATTTACTTTCACTTCTTTTAAGATAGCCTGCTACCCCATTTTGTTGCCTAAGAGAATCAAAATCACTAAAACGACCTGTTATTAATTTATGGGGATAACCTTGATGCCCTACATCCCAAACAACCTTGTCTAAATTAAGATCAAGAGTCTGATATAAAGCTAATGTCAATTCAACTACACCTAATCCTGGACCAAGGTGTCCGCCACTGGTAGATACCACTTGAAGATGTCTTTCTCTAATTTGACAAGCAACTTCCTCTAATTGTGAAACTGTTAAGCCATGTAGTTCATTCGGATGGCTTAACTCACTTAAAAGCATTGAATAAAAATTGGTATCTATATAATCTAAAACGCCGAGGGGCAAAATGAGTATTTTTTTTGAAATAGATCATGTAATGTTTTATTAGATTAATAATTAATGCTAAAAATATATATATGAATGATTATTTTGAAAAAATACTTCAAGCTGAAGTCTATGAAGTAGCAAAAAAAACACCACTAGAGAAAGCACATAATTTAAGTAATTCACTTAATAATGAGGTTTTTCTAAAAAGAGAAGATCTTCAAGATGTTTTTTCATTCAAAATAAGAGGTGCATATAACAAAATGAGTAAGCTTACCAATTCACAGCTTGCTCAGGGAGTAATTACATCAAGTGCAGGAAATCATGCTCAAGGGGTTGCACTTAGTGCTCTCAAGTTAAATTGCAAAGCAACCATTTTGATGCCCATTACTACACCTCTAGTAAAAGTTAATGCAGTAAAAAATTTAAAAGCAAAAGTTATATTATTCGGTGATAACTATGATGAAACCTACAAAGAGGCAATAAGGATTAGCCAAGAAAGAAATTTATGTTTTATTCACCCTTTTGATGATCCAGATGTTATTGCAGGACAAGGAACTATAGCTATTGAACTTGAACAGCAACTAAAGGAAAAACCTTTTGCAATTTATATTGCTGTTGGTGGAGGTGGATTAATATCAGGAATTTCTTTATACATAAAAAAAATATGGCCTGATGTAAAAATCATTGGCGTAGAGCCTGAAGACTCAGATGCTATGACAAAATCCTTGGAAGAATCAAAAATTGTAGAATTATCTTCAGTTGGTCAATTTGCAGATGGAGTGGCGGTAAAAAAAATTGGTAAAAATACTTTTGATATTGGAAGAAAATATATAGATAAGATGATTAGAGTTAATACTGATGAAATATGTGCTGCTATTAAAGATGTTTTTGAGGATACTAGATCAATACTAGAACCAGCAGGAGCATTATCAATTGCAGGGATGAAAAAAGATATTTTGAATTCGAATCATTCAAATAGAAAAATGGTTGCTATTGCATGTGGTGCAAATATGAATTTTGAGAGGCTTAGATTTGTAGCAGAAAGAGCAGAACTTGGAGAGTGTAAAGAAGTTATGATGGCTGTGGAAATTCCAGAACGTGCCGGTAGTTTAATTGATTTTTGTAAGTTACTAAATAATAGAAATTTAACTGAATTTAGCTATAGAATGTCAAATTCTGAAAATGCGCAGATCTTTGTAGGAGTACAAGTCTATGGATTAATTGATAAAAAAAATCTTTTAGATAAATTCAGAAATTCGGAGTACTCATTTATTGACATAAGTGATGATGAATTATCAAAAAATCATCTCAGACATATGGTAGGTGGAAGATTACCAAAGAATTTTAAAGAAATGAATAATAGAAACTTTGTCGAGCTTTTATACAGATTTGAGTTTCCTGAAAGACCTGGAGCATTAATAAATTTCTTAAATAATATGAAATCTAATTGGTCTATAAGCGTTTTTCATTATAGGAACTATGGTGCAGATGTAGGGAAAATTGTTATTGGAGTTTTAATCGATAGAAATGAAATTTTAGAGTGGAACGAATTTGTAAGAATTTTAGGCTATAAATTCTGGGATGAAACTCAAAACGATACATATAAACTGTTCCTTGGTGCATCAAATTAAATATAAGGTAAATTAGGAAAGATTTCGGTAATTAAAAATCAATCAGTCTGATCTGAATACCAATCCACCATCTGATATAGATCTAGTTACTAAAGTTGAAGCCGTTCTATATTTGAAAGGTAGACCCATAACAAAAAGGGATCTTTCAGAAATTACTAATTCTGATATCAACTCAATAAATGATGCAATTAAAGATCTAAAAAATAAATACTCTAATCCAAGCTCTGCTATTGAGTTAAATCAAGTTAAAGATAGTTTTTCTCTAGAACTAAAATCTAGTCTTAATGATTTCGTTGAGGATTTACTTCCTTCTGATTTGAAAACATCAGAATTAAGAACATTGGCAACCATTGCAATCAAAAAAAAGATCTTGCAATCTGATCTTATACTTCTACGAGGTTCAGGAGCATATGATCATATTAAAGAATTATTAGAAAAGAAGTTTATTGTCAAACGGAAGCAAAAAGATGGCAGATCTTATTGGTTATCATTATCAGAAAAGTTTTTTCAAACTTTTGCTGTGAGTGATGAATATCTCTCAAAAATAGGAAGCCCTAATAATAAGCAGCAATAATAAGTAAATGTTAGAATATATTAAATTACAACAAGATAATGTTATCTGAGATTTTTGCAGTTCTAGGTCAAACTTTATCAATTTATTCTTTCATATTAATAATAAGAATTTTACTTACATGGTTTCCAGGAATAGATTGGAGTAACGGTGTTTTATCTGCATTAACTTCTATCACAGATCCTTATTTAAACATTTTTAGAGGTATTATCCCTCCTATAGGAGGATTCGATATTTCATCTTTATTAGCTTTTTTACTTTTAAATGTTATTCAAAATTTAATTACAAATCTTCAGTATGCCAGCTTAGGGTATAGCTGAATTTACCTATCATCCCCAGAACCGCTTATCTTTCCTTTAGCAGCTCTCAATTTTAATTTTTCAAGGTTTTGTATTGCTACATCCTCTAAATTAAAATTTAATTCTGTACAAAGATTTGAGATGTACCACAAAACATCTCCTAACTCCTTTTTAATCCCTATTTTTGATTCGTTATCAAATTTTCCATTTTTGTCTCTAATAACTTTTTTTACTTTTTCTGCTACTTCACCAGCCTCACCTACTAAACCAAGAGTTGGATAAATATTATTCGAACCTAAATTTGGATATTGTGCTGTTTCCCTAGCTTTTTTCTGATAAGTTTTAAAATCCATGACTTAAATAACTAACTTTGGGTATGTTAAATTTATTTATATCTAGCAATATTATCTATATATGTCGAATATTGATTTAAAAAGAAGAACAAAAATAGTAGCAACTATTGGCCCTGCAACTCAATCTGAAGAGACAATTACAGATTTAATTAAAGCTGGAGTTACAACATTCAGATTAAATTTCTCGCATGGAGATCATAAAGATCATGCTGCAAGAATAAAAACTATAAGAGAAGTATCAAAAAAATTAGATATAGATATTGGAATATTACAAGATCTTCAAGGACCTAAAATAAGATTAGGGCGCTTTAAAGATGGTCCAGTAAAAGTTAAAAAAGGTGATAAATTTACACTGACATCTAATGAAGTTGAATGCACAAATACTATTGCCAACGTAACCTACGACAAACTTTCTAATGAAGTCAGCGAAGGAAAAAGAATACTTTTAGATGATGGCAAAATAGAGATGATTGTAGAAAAAGTAGATATAAAATCCAATCTTTTAGAGTGCTTGGTGACTGTAGGGGGAGTTCTTTCAAATAATAAAGGTGTAAATTTCCCAGATGTTCAATTATCAGTAAAAGCACTAACAGAAAAAGATAAAGAGGATTTACAATTCGGTTTATCTGAAGGAGTAGATTGGATAGCCCTAAGTTTCGTTAGAAATCCATCCGATATAAACGAGATAAAAAATTTAATAAGCAAAAATGGACATTCAACTCCAGTAGTGGCAAAAATTGAAAAATTTGAAGCAATTGATCAAATTGATACTGTATTACCATTATGTGATGGTGTTATGGTTGCAAGAGGTGATTTGGGAGTAGAAATGCCTGCTGAAGAAGTTCCTCTTTTGCAAAAGGAATTAATTAGAAAAGCTAATTCATTAGGTATCCCAATAATTACAGCTACGCAAATGCTTGATTCAATGGCTTCGAATCCAAGACCAACTAGGGCTGAAGTTAGTGATGTTGCCAATGCAATTCTTGATGGAACAGATGCTGTAATGCTTTCAAACGAAACGGCAGTTGGTGATTATCCTGTAGAGGCAGTAGAAACGATGGCAACAATAGCGAGAAGAATTGAAAGGGATTATCCACTTAAAGCTATTGAGAGCCACTTACCTAGTACGATCCCAAATGCTATTAGTGCAGCAGTAAGTAATATTGCAAGACAACTAGACGCAGGAGCTATAATTCCTTTAACTAAATCAGGCTCTACTGCTCGAAATGTAAGTAAATTCAGACCACCAACACCTATCTTGGCAACTACTACAGAGAGGAGTGTAGCAAGAAGATTGCAACTTGTTTGGGGAGTCACTCCCATAGTAGTTAAAAATGATGAAAGAACAGCAAAAACTTTTAGTTTAGCTATGCAAATTGCACAGGAGATGGGAATCCTAAATCAAGGAGATTTAGTAGTTCAAACTGCAGGTACATTGACTGGTATTAGCGGATCTACAGATTTAATTAAAGTTGGTTTAGTAAGGAAGATTGTTTCAAGAGGAATTTCAATAGGGGAAATCGGTGTTACAGGTAAAGCAAGAATAATTAAAAATAACCTTGATATTTCCTTAATTTGTCCTGGAGAAATAATATTTGTTCAAGAAGATTTGATGGAGAATATCCCACTGAGTAAAAATATTGCAGGTATTGTTACGAACCAAAATGTTGATGACGTTTACGCTTTGTATAACAAAAATAATAAAAGGATATCTACAATTTGTAATTTAGAAAATATAGATAATCATCAAATTAGTAATGGCGACCTTATTACATTGCAGCTTAATGAAGGTGTTATATACATGGGGCAAATTGAAGACGTTGATGCAATAGATAAATATAAATATGTCTAGGAATATCTCTATAAAAGAAGCCTTAGGAATGGCTACAAAAACTTTAGTATCAAACAAATTGAGAAGTTCGTTAACAATGCTGGGGATAATAATAGGAAATGCATCAGTTATTACACTTGTTGGACTTGGAAGAGGAGCTCAAACATTAGCAAAAAACCAATTAAGTAATTTAGGTGCAAATGTTTTATTCATTGTTCCTGGAAATAATGACACAAGGAGAAGAGGTATTTCATTTCCTAAAAACCTTGTTTTAGAAGATGCATTAGCAATAAGTAATCAAGTCCCAACAGTTAAAAAAGTTGCTCCTCAAATCTCTGCTAACGAAATTGTGCAATCAAATTCTAAAAGTCTAAATATATCAATTGCAGGAGTTACTCCTGAATTTTTAACGGTTAGAAGCTTCGAGGTAGATAAGGGAAGATTTATATCTCAAGGCGATGTTAACAGCGCAAGAAGTTATGTAGTTATTGGACCTGATCTGAAAGATGAATTTTTCAAAGATAAATCTTCACTTGGGAAAAAAATCAGAATTAAAGATCATACTTATGAAATAATTGGAATTTTAAAACCAAAAGGGGCAGTATTTGGAAGTAATCAAGACAAAAATGCTTATATTCCATTAAACACAATGGTAAATAGGATAACTGGTAAGGATCCTACATATGGAGTAAGTTTAAGCTTTATTAGTGTTGAAGCGATAAATAAAAATGCAACCAGTGCCGCTAAATTCCAAATTACTAACTTATTAAGGCAAAGACATAAAATAATAAGAGATGATGACTTTGCCGTTAGATCACAAGAAGATGCATTAAATATAGTTACCAACATAACAAGTGGGCTAACTTTTTTATTGGCAGGTATTGGGGCAGTATCTTTAGTGGTTGGAGGAATAGGAATAATGAATATTATGCTCGTTTCTGTAAGTGAAAGGACTGAAGAAATTGGTCTTAGAAAAGCAATAGGAGCAAAACAGTCTGATATATTAATTCAATTTTTAATTGAAGCATTGATTTTGTCTACAATTGGAGGATTAATAGGAACAACAACCGGATTATCCGGTGTTTTTCTTTTAGCTCTGATAACACCACTTCCTGCATCTGTAGGAATTACAACTACTATTTCCACTATGATCATTTCAGGATCAATAGGTTTAATATTCGGCGTTTTACCCGCAAAAAGAGCCTCTAAATTAGATCCAATTGTTGCATTGAGAAGTTTATAAATAAAATTTATAATCATGCTCAATTTTTATAAATTAATTGAGATACTGGTGAGTCTTCAAGCACTAGTAATAACTACAATGCTACCTGTTTATATTCCAATACAATTTATCGATAAAACTAGTAATGGCTTTGAAATACCTATCACATGGCAAGTTCCAACTATAATCCTTCTAACGCTTATTTTTCATAAAAAAGTTATTTACAGAGCATTTACTATATATATAATTTTGGGATTATTTATATTTCCTATCTTTCATCAAGGAGGTTCAATAGGTTATTTGCTCACTCCAAACTTTGGTTATTTATTAGGTTTATATCCATTAATCAATATTATTGATAATTTAAATACTATAAATAAAATAAACGTAGGAAACTTCTTAAAAGTTGGATTTATAGCAATAGGTGCTATGCATTTAACTGGAATATTTTACAACTTCATACAAATTATATTCTACAGTCAATTTAATTTATTTTTATATAATTTAGGGAAATACTCATTAGGTAAGATTGGATATCATTTCTTAATGCTTTTTCCACTTTTATTACTTATTAAACCTATAGAACGTTTAAAACGTAGCAAATAATGATTAATAAGATACAAACAAAACTATATTTTTTATCATTAAGTATTTTTATTGTTCTAATAGATCAATTTACAAAATATTTAATGTTTTATAATAACAAGTTATTTATAAATAAAGATTTTCTTTTATTCAAATTAGACTTTGTTAAAAATTACGGGGCAGCATTTAACATATTTAGTGGTAGTAGAATATTTTTATCTTTAATAAGTATTTTTTTTTCAATAGTACTTATTTATTTAATATTTAGGAAAAATAATATAAATTCATTGGACCTTTATTCTTATAGCTTTATTCTTGGAGGTACTATTGGTAATGGTATAGATAGGATATATAAAGGTTATGTCGTCGATTTTATAAATTTAAATATTATAAATTTTCCAGTATTTAATATTGCTGATATATCTATTAATATTGGTTTTATTATTTTACTGTATAACATTTTTAAAAATAATAGATAATATGAATTACTGGAAATTAAGGTATATAAAGTATATTGTATTACTATTATTTCTATATATTTTATTTTCGATATTTATAAGAATAGTAAATATTTATACTATTTTATTTTTAATAGTAATTATTTATATCTTTTATAATATTGATAAAAAGTTATTTAAAAAAATAGTTTATAAAGTTATATATAAAAATAAAAAAAATACACTTTCATTCAAAAATACATATGGTGCTGCCAAAATAAGTTTGGAAAGTATCGATGAAATTAATAAAAAAATTAACGACAAAGTAAAAGTTGAATTGTTAAATTACCAAAAAAATAAACTAGAGTCACAATTAAAAACAGGAGATTATAAAGTTACTCTATTTGGAGCAGGTTCCTCAGGAAAAACATCTATAGCAAGATCTTTATTGAAAAATATTGTCGGACAAACTTCAGCGAAAATAGGTACAACAATGCAAATTAATAGCTATAAAATTCGTATCCCAATCTTAAAAAGAAACATTAATATAGTGGACACTCCGGGTTTATTCGAACCATCTAAATTAGGAGAAGAAAGAGAAAAAGCAACAATTATACAAGCATCAAATTCTGACTTAGTTCTTTTTGTAATAGATCAGGACATTAATAAATACGAAAACTATTTAATTAAAGAATTATTAAAATTAAGGAAAAAAATAATAATAGTTCTAAATAAATGTGATTTGAGGTCTAGAGATGAAAATGACCTCATCAAAGAAAATTTAATTTCTATAACATCCGCCAGAAAAAATCAAATTTCAGTTGTTCAAACAATTGCAGTACCTCAACAATCTCCCTATAGAAAATCAGATGCATTAAATATAGTTCCAGAAGTAGGAAGTTTATTTAGAGAAATAATTGAAACGCTCGATAATGATGGTGAAGAGTTATTGGCGGATAATATTCTTTTACGCTCAAATAAGTTAGGTATTAAAAGTAAAAATTTCGTGCAAGAACAAAGATATTTAATGTCAAATAAAGTGATTAATAAATATATGTGGATAACAGGAGGGGTAATACTGGTCAATCCACTACCAGCTGTTGATTTCCTGACTACTACCTCCGTAAACCTTCAAATGATAATGGAATTATCAAAAATATATGAAATAAAGCTTACTAAAAAAGATGCAAAAGACTTAGCGACTTCATTGCTAAGCGCATTAGCTAAACAAGGAATACTTAAAGGTGGTCTTGCCATTCTTTCTTCTGCTTTAGCTACAAGCTTGACTAAAATAATATTATCTAAATCTATACAATCAGTTACAGCAGGCTGGTTAATAAGAATAGTAGGACTAAGTTTGATTGAATATTTTAAAAATGGGCAAGATTGGGGAGATGGAGGAATTCAAGAAGTAGTAGATAAAATCTATAGAATAAGTAAGAGAGAGGACATTTTAAACAACTTTATAAAAGAAGCTATTTCAAAAATTGAAATGAAAAAGTATTTTAAATCAAATAAAAGTTTGCCTCCATTTACTATGTAATATTGGATAATTGATCATTTAAATAAGTTCTGAAATCAAAGATAGTTATTAAAAGTAAATAAGCAATACAAATAGCTATAGATATAAATCCTGTAATTATTGCAATAATTTTTGGTCTAACCATATTAATTAATTAGTTAAGCATCTAAAAGTCTCAAAAGTTCTTCAATATGAGATTCATTAGTATTGTAATTCCCCATGACAACCCGTAAAAAATATTTACCTTTAAATTTTGGTCTAGAAAGCATAAAATTATTGTTAATTAGTTCATTAACTTTAGTTTGAGTCCATACATCAGAGTCTTTTGGCTCAAGTTTCTTTGGTAAGAATGAGACAATATGAAGAGGACCTGAATATATATCAAATTTATTTTTACTAATTTTTTTTATAAAGAAATCTTTTCTTTTAATTGATGATTTTAATATATTTTCTATTCCATTCAGACCTAAAAAACGTAACCCAAGCCATAGTTTGATAACCTCTGCTGGTCTAGAACCTTGTATGCCTATTTCTCCTCTATTTAAAATATTTTCTTTAGATGATAAATATGGTAGTCCAGTATTAAAAGTATTTTCTAAAGTACTCATATTTGAGACCAATAATAAAGATGAAGTCTTTGTAATACCAATGATTTTTTGTGGATTTATCGTTATCGAATTAGCCTGATTAATATTATTTAGACCTTCTATTGGAATTGAAGTTATAGCAAAAATCCCTCCAATTGAACCATCAATATGCAACCATATTTTTCTTTGTTTACAGATTTCACTTATTTCTTTAATAGGATCAATGGCTCCTCTTACAGTTGTCCCAAGGGTGGCAACAATAGCAAATATTTTTTTATTTTCTATTAAACATTTATCTAATGATTTTCTGAGATCGTTAATATCCATTCGACCTTGATTATCAGTTTTAATCCTGACAAGATTCGTAGTATCAAGCCCCATTACTCTTATACATTTAACGAAAGAAGAATGGGCATCTTCACTAACAAGTAATACAGAATTAGGGTTTGTACCTAATCCAGCATTATTTCTAGCTGCTATAAGTGCATTCAGATTACTTAATGTACCTCCGCTAGCAGCGATACCTCCTGAGAAATCATCAAACCCTATTTTCTTTGCAAACCATTTACATAATGATTCCTCAAGCAAAGTTACACTTGGTGATAACTCGTAAGCGAGAAGATTATTATTTAAACCAGCAGCAATTAAATCTCCTAAAATAGAGAAAATTAAAGGGGGAGGGTCCAGGTGAGCTAGTGACCCAGGATGAACGGGATTAAATGAATTATTCAAAAGAGATTCAATCTCAGAAAACAAATCCTCTTCAGAGTTACCATCTTCCGCAGGCATAATGCACTTGAAACTCTGATCAAAAGGTAAAGGACCATTTTTATCAGCTTTAGAGAACCAGTCACAAAGAATTTGACTTGCTCTATTTAAAAGAGTAATCAATTTGTCATTAGTCCCTAAATATGAGGGGAAATAAATACTTTTATTATTAATTAAATCTTCAGCCATCAGATAAAATATCTATTAATAATTCTATTCTCAATATTGGCAAATGAGATATATTTTTGAAAATGAAAATAGTAATAAAGATCAAAACAAAAAAACAAATAATTCAAAATACACTTTGTGGATGAATTCGATATTAAGAAGATCCAAAGAAATTGGAAAAGTTGAGCTACCAATCTGTTCAATAATATTAGATGAGAGAGGAAGATGTATCGGGAGAGGGGTTAACAGGAGGAATATAAATAAAGACCCATTAGGTCATGCTGAGATAATGGCACTTAGGCAGGCATCTCTAATAAAAAATGATTGGAGATTTAATGAATGTACCATTATCACAAATTTAGAACCTTGTACTATGTGTTCCTCTGCTCTTATTCAAGCGCGGATGGGTAAAGTCATTTTCGGGGCTTACGATAAGAAAAGAGGTGGATTGGGTGGGTCAATTGACCTATCAAAACATGAAAGTGCTCATCACAAAATGGAAATAATTGGAGGTATCCTAGAAGATGAATGCAGTCAAATTTTACAGATTTGGTTCAAAAAGTTGAGGACTCAAAAATAGAAAATTTCTTTAGCTCAGTATCAAATATGTTTAATAATCTATCAACATTCTCCTCACAGGAATTAAAACCCATTAGCCCTACACGCCAAACCTTTCCGGATAATTCTCCAAGTCCATTTCCTATTTCAATTCCAAAATTTCTTAAGAGATGATTTCTAAAACCATCTCCATCAACTGCTGGAGGTATTTTAACTGTGGTTAAAGTGGGCAATCTATAATCCTCTGATACATGTAATTCCATTCCAAGACTTTCTAAACCATTCCACAGTTTCTTTGAATTAGTATTATGTCTATTCCAAACATTTTCTAAACCCTCATTCGCAATTAATCGTAAACCTTCACGAATAGCAAAATTCATATTTACAGGCGCAGTATGATGGTAAACACGATCAGAACCCCAATATTTATTTAATAGGGATAAATCTAAATACCAGTTAGGTACTTTTGTTTTTCTTGAACTTAGTTTTTCTTCAGCTCTTTTATTCATTGTAAAAGGGCTTAATCCTGGGGGACAACTTAATCCCTTTTGACTACAACTGTAGGCTAGATCAATTTTCCATTCATCTATCAATAATTCCAAAGCGCCAAGTGAAGTAACTGCATCAACTAAAAACAAGCAGTTATTTTTTCTACATACATCACCAATACCATCAAGAGGTTGTAAAACACCACTTGATGTTTCAGCATGGACAATAGCAAAAATAGCTGGTTTTTTGGTCTCTATTTCATACTTAATTTCATCATAAGTAAAAGCCTCTCCCCATGGTTTTTCAATAACGGAAACTTGAGCTTTATATCTAGTTGCCATATCAACTAATCTATCTCCAAAATATCCTTTTTTAGCAATAAGAATTTTTTCGCCTTCTTCAATAAAATTAGCTATTGAAGCTTCCATTGCTGCGCTACCAGTGCCACTCATTGGGAGTGTAAGACGATTATTGCACTGCCAGGTATACCTTAAAAGTTGTTGTACATCAGACATCAATGAGATATATGCTTCATCTAAATGACCAATAGGATTCAAAGAAAGAGCGCTTAAGACTTCTGGATGTGCATTTGAAGGTCCAGGTCCTAATAAAAGTCTGGAGGGAACATAAGTCTTTGAAAAATGAGATAAATTCTCTTTATTTAAAGCTGGA
Source organism: Prochlorococcus marinus XMU1404 (assembly GCF_017696175.1). NCBI lineage: Bacteria > Bacillati > Cyanobacteriota > Cyanophyceae > Synechococcales > Prochlorococcaceae > Prochlorococcus > Prochlorococcus marinus. The sequence continues at coordinate 203,597 of NZ_JAAORE010000002.1, forward strand.
ATAAGTTTTGCTTCTGTCAAAGCATTACATTTAATTACTTTTAAATTAAACTAATATCGTCGCTTAAGCGATATTTTTTTATAGAAATTAATTCAATTTAAATAATTAAGTAAATAATTATTAAAGTTATGACTTGAAACACTGAAAGAAGGCATCTAGTGTTGAAAAAAGTTACGTTTGATACATAAATAAGAACCATCAAGTTATTAATTTCATAGAAGGTATCTCAAAAGTTATGTCTAAGTCTCCACAAGATGTTTTAAGTCAAATTAAGGACGAAGGAATTGAACTCATCGATTTAAAATTCACAGACATCCATGGTAAATGGCAACATTTAACTCTTACATCAGACATGATAGAAGAGGAATCATTTACAGAAGGTCTAGCATTTGATGGTTCATCAATAAGAGGTTGGAAAGCAATTAATGCCTCCGATATGTCGATGGTCCCTGATGCAAGTACAGCTTGGATAGATCCTTTTTATAAACATAAAACTCTAAGTATGATTTGCTCTATTCAAGAGCCAAGAAGCGGGGAACCTTATGATAGGTGTCCAAGAGCTCTAGCTCAAAAGGCATTAAAATATTTAGACTCGACTGGTATAGCAGATAATGCATTTTTTGGACCGGAACCGGAATTCTTCTTATTTGATGATGTTAGATATGACTCTAAAGAAGGAGGTTGTTTTTATAGTGTAGATACTATTGAAGCCCCATGGAATACAGGAAGAATTGAAGAAGGGGGAAACTTAGGATACAAAATACAATATAAAGAAGGATATTTTCCAGTAGCTCCAAATGATACTGCGCAAGATATCAGATCTGAGATGCTTCTTCTTATGGGTGAATTAGGTATCCCTACAGAAAAGCATCACCATGAAGTTGCTGGTGCCGGCCAACACGAACTTGGAATGAAATTTGATTCGTTAATAAATGCTGCTGATAACGTTATGACTTATAAATACGTTGTCAGGAATGTTGCAAAAAAATATGGAAAAACAGCAACATTTATGCCCAAACCTGTTTTTAACGATAACGGAACAGGAATGCATGTTCACCAAAGTTTATGGAAGAGTGGACAGCCACTATTCTTTGGTGAAGGATCATATGCAAATTTATCTCAAACAGCGAGATGGTACATCGGAGGCATACTTAAACATGCACCTTCATTCCTAGCGTTTACTAACCCAACTACAAATAGTTATAAACGATTGGTTCCAGGTTTCGAAGCACCTGTAAATCTAGTTTATTCTGAGGGTAATAGATCAGCTGCGGTAAGAATACCTTTAACAGGTCCAAGCCCTAAAGCTAAAAGATTAGAATTCAGATCAGGTGACGCACTTGCAAATCCTTACTTAGCATTCTCTGTAATGATGCTTGCTGGTATTGATGGAATTAAAAATCAAATTGATCCTGGAGATGGAGTAGATGTAGATTTGTTTGAACTTCCAGCTGATGAACTTGCAAAAATTGATACAGTACCTTCATCTCTAAATGACTCACTTAATGCGCTAAAAGCAGATAAGGATTATTTATTAGCTGGTGGAGTATTTACTGAAGATTTTATTGATAACTTTATCGATATAAAATACGAAGAGGTACAACAATTAAGACAAAGGCCTCATCCACATGAATTCTTCATGTATTACGATGCATAATTAAAAGATCACCTTAGTTTAAATTAATCAATTTGAGAAATATCACAAAATATTCTCAAATTGATTTTTTTTTTGTTGGAATATAGATATATAAATTGAAAAATGGCTAGGGAATCTATTTCTAAAATTGCATATAAAACGCTACAACAAAGTAAAAGCATTGCAGGTTTCGCTCACAAGCAGATTAGTTCAAGATTAATGAACTTTATTCTTCCCGATTCAAAGCTTGAAAATTTTGATATAGATAGAGATCTTCTAATGCAAATCCAAAATTCAATGGATATCTTAAGAGAAGAAGATTGGAATGATGCAGAAAAAAATATATATCCAAAAAAATTATTGTTTGACGAACCATGGCTAAGATATCTAACTCAATATCCTAAAATTTGGCTCGATATGCCTAATACATGGGATAGACGCAGAAAACAAAACTTTGATGATCTTCCAAAATCAATTGATAAAGATAATTATCCTCAATATTACTTGAGAAATTTTCATCATCAAACAGATGGTTATTTATCAGATTTTTCAGCTAGCATTTATGACTTACAAGTTGAGATACTTTTCAATGGTAGTGCTGACTCAATGAGGAGAAGAATAATTAAGCCAATAAAAGAAGGACTTGAATTTTTTAGAGACAGGAAAAAAAGTTCTATAAAAATACTTGATGTAGCTACAGGATCAGGAAGAACATTAAAACAATTAAGAGCCGCATTTACTAAAGAAAAAATTACAGGAATTGATTTATCTGATTCATACTTAAAAGAGGCAAGTAGATATATTTCAGATTTAGATGGAGATTTAATTCAGTTAATAAAAGGTAACGCTGAGGAATTACCTTTTGAAAATGATAGTTTTCAATGCGTTTCTTGTGTTTACTTATTTCATGAATTACCTAGAACAATTAGAGCTAAAGTATTAAATGAATTTTTTAGAGTTCTTGAACCTGGCGGAGTATTAGTTTTAGCTGATTCAATTCAAATAAATGATTCACCTGACTTTACATCCGTAATGGAAAGCTTCTATAAATCTTTTCATGAGCCTTTTTATTGTGATTATATAAAAGAGGATATAAATTCTAAAATTGAGGATGTAGGGTTTAAAGATGTAAAATCAAATTCCTTTTTTATGACCAAAGTATGGTCTGCTGTAAAGTAAATAAAAACTCCTATGACCTATTGGGATAAAGATACTATTCAGCTTGTTCAAAGTCTTAATGACAAATTAAAAATTGATCATTCTAAATGGCATAAAGATAAAGGAAATAAATATAAACGATCTGCAGAACTAATTTCTGCGGGATTATGCCACTTAATTATTTCTGGTAATGAGAAGGAAACTATTGAGTATATAGAAGAAAGTATTAAATGGTTAAAAGAAATTAATTTAGATCAACCTTGCCCTAGTAAAAATCACCTTTTTAAAGCCAACTGAAGCCTATTACCTTTACTACTCCATCTAATGTCATCAAAACATTCATTAATAATGTATAGTCCACGACCATTTACACTACTTATTTTTTTTGGTAATTTGTAGTCTCTTTTTTTTATTTCTAATCCATTACCTTGATCTTGAATTTGCCAAACACACCAATTAGGAGTAATTATTCTTCTTACTCTGATACTTTTTGTGGGATCTAATTTATTTCCATGTTTTACAGCGTTAACAAGAGCTTCATGTAAGCCAAGTTTTATGAGGTATTTTGATTGAGAGTTATTAATTGGTTCTAATAATTTATCAACAAATTCATTTAGTTGTAATGAGGACTCAAATTCGTAAATTGACCAGTTAATCCTTGGTCTCTTAAAAAATTTTTTTAAAATATTTTTGCCCTGAAGTAAGGACATAATAATATTTTGATACTTTCTTAATTTTAACTTATTAAATACCTCAATTTAAAGAATATTATTATGTCTCTCTGCAATAGCAGGATGTTTGAGAATGGAATCCATGAGTCTTACTCCTCTTAGTTGATTTATTAAAGGCATATGTCCATCAGGAGCATCCAATGACCAACGAAAAGATCCAGGATATCTAGTCCATAAGCCCTCTTTTTTCCAACCTATTTTCGGCCACATTAATTCATATTTTTTACCTACTGATTTTAATATCTTTGCTTGAATTGAGAATCCAAATCTCCCAGTTGAATAAATAGTCCATAATCTATCTATTGTTTGTAGATCTTTTCCTGACATATTCTTAACTTCACTATAGAAAACATATCCACGTTTCTCAGCTAATTTTCCAGCTAATTTCCGTAAGTAGGAACTTGTTAATCTATCCGCCTCTTCAAATTTTTGCTCAACCAACATCAGTTGCAAATCCTTATAATTAATATCAATATCTGAATCTGTATTAAACCAATGATTGAATCTAGAGTTTTCAAAGAATTCAGGTTTAAATTTTTTTAAAACTTGCAATATCCAACCAGCAGCCCAGTCATCTCCTTCATTGTCAAAGATATCAAAAAGTGAAGGGCCAAGATTAAAAATATTTTCGACTTCAGATTCTATTTGAGATAATGAATTTATTCTTTTTCTTTGATTGGAATCTACAAAATTTTTTATCAGGTCTAATGTAGCATTACTATAGTTACCTTGTTCTTTGTTATTCATTTTAAAAAATCAATCAAAAAATAAAAACTATCCATGTATTTCAAAAGAAAAGAACTAGAGAAATTTAGAAGTTTAAAAGGACCACTTATAGATGTTAGAAGCCCAGGTGAATATTATAAAGGACACATGCCTAATTCTATTAACATTCCACTATTTGATAATGATGAGAGATCAATAATTGGCACGATTTATAAAAAAGAAGGAAGAAAAAAAGCAGTGATAGAGGGATTAAAATTTTTTGAAAAAAAAATGGAATTTATTCTTGATAATTTATTCATGAGTATTGAGTCTTATAAAAATTTTCCTAATAAAAATAACGAATTTTTTATCAGAATATATTGTTCTAGAGGAGGAATGCGTTCACAAAGCATTGCTTGGCTACTAGAAAAATATAAATTAAATCCAATAACACTTAAGGGAGGCTATAAAATATACAGAAGATGTGTATTAGATAGTTTCTCAAAAAAGTTGAATATAGTAGTTATTGGCGGAAAAACAGGAACAGGGAAGACAAGATTATTATCATTACTAGAGAAATATAAATATCAAACTATTGATCTTGAAGGATTTGCTTGTCATAGAGGAAGTACATTTGGAGGTTTAGGAATGAAAGAACAACCTTCAAATGAACAATTTGAAAATATAATTGCAGAAAAATTAAATTCTTTTAAATGTTCTAAAAATATTTTTGTAGAAGCTGAAAGTGCAAATATTGGTAAATGCAAAATTCCTCATGAATTCTTCAATCAGATGAAACATTCTAGGAGAATTGAAATTTTAAGAAGCGAATCTAACAGGTTAGATGAGCTTATAGATACTTATAGTGTTTTTAAGAAAGAGGAACTCCAAGAATCTGTATTAAGGATCAAAAAAAGATTAGGGCCGCAAAGAACAAAAATAGCTCTTGATTCAATTAATAATGAGAAATGGGCCTTAGTTTGCAAAGCAGTTCTAGATTATTACGATAAGTGTTATGAATTTGAAAAGGTTGGCAAAACAAATATAACGTTTTTAGATTTAACCGACAAAAAATATGATGAAAGGATTCTAGAGTTAATAAATAATGTTTTATAAAATAATTACAAACGAATATGAAAAATATTTCCTAAGATAAAAAATTATTAACCGATTATTATGAAAGAAAATAAAACTGCAAAAATACAATTTTACGAGGGGACTGATGAACCAGTTGTGCCTGAAATAAGACTGACTAGGAGCAAAGATGGTACCACCGGCCAAGCATTATTTTTGTTCGAAAAACCTCAGGCATTATCTTCAATTACAGACGGTGAAATAACAGGTATGCGTATGATTGATTCCGAAGGAGAAATACTAACTAGGGAAGTTAAAGTAAAGTTTGTTGATGGAGAACCCATATTTTTAGAAGCAGTTTATATTTGGAAGAAAACATCAGACTTTGATAGATTTATGAGATTTGCAAATAGTTATGCCAAATCAAACGGATTAGGATATTCTGAAAAGAAGTAAAATGTTTAAAAATTGAATAGTTCATTATATTTCAAGTTAGTAGTAATATTAATCACTTCGTTAATAATATGGACTTTAAGAGATTTTCTCCTTTTAATAGTTTGTTCTTTAGTAATTTCAAATATTGTATGTAATTTATGCAATCAAATACAAAAGGGCTTGAAAATCCCCCGATCGCTTTCTTTGTTTCTTGTCTTAACCGTTATTTCAGTAATAGTATTTACTATTTTTATTCTTGTATTGCCTCCGTTTATAAAAGAATTCAATGAAATACTTGTTGATATTCCAAATGGTTTATCAAAAATAAATATTTTGATTAATACAAATTTGAACAAATTTAATAGCCTATTTTATGGCGAACAACCCGAAAATGTTATAGACATATTCAGTCTTATAAATAATGTAGTTACCATTCCAGATGCTTCAACTATTGCAAAAGCTATTCAAGAAAGCTTTAAAAATTTAATAAATATAGCGGGGAATCTGGGTTCCGGTCTTTTGAAATTAATATTTGTATTAGCAGTGAGTTTGATGATTTCTATTGAACCAAAACAGTATAAAGAAAATATACTTCTTTTAATTCCAAAAAATTATCGCAACAAATTTAGAAATATTCTGGAAAAATGCAATATTGCATTAGCAAATTGGACCTTTTCTATGGTTATAAGCTCATTATCAGTAGGTCTATTATCATTAATAGTTTTGTCTATATTAGATGTCAAATATGTTGTCTCAAACGCTTTAATAGCAATGGTTCTTAATATAATTCCAAATATAGGTCCAGTTATTAGTGGTATATTTCCAATCTCAATTGCACTACTTGATAATTTTTGGAAGCCACTGGCTGTTTTAGGAGCATATGTAATAATTCAAAATATTGAAAGCTATATAATAATGCCATCTATAATGAAGAAAAAAGCAAACTTACTTCCTGGTTTGACATTAATATCACAATTTGGATTTACATTCATTTTTGGTCCATTAGGCTTAATACTTTCTCTTCCATTAGCTGTAGTAATTCAGGTTTTAATCAAAGAATCATTTAAAGATATTTAAAAGCTAGTTAATTAATTTTTTATATAAATATGGGTAGGATAAAAGTATAAAGAAAGCTAAGGGATGATTACCAATAGCAAAATAAAGTGAACTAAATGTAAAATGATCAAATAATATTCTTAATTCGGTAGAAAGATCTATTAAAACTAAAGAAAATAAAATTATCAAATAGTAATTCAATTTCATAAATCTAGAAGGTTAAACTCAGTCATTCAGCAACAAAGATGGAGCCAATAAAATACTTGAATAACTTCCAACTATTATTCCTAATGATAAGGCCAAAGAAAACCAAAATAGTGAGTAAGATCCAAACAAAATTATGCTTAATAAAGGGATAAGGGTTGTAATACTGGTAAAAGTTGTTCTTCTAAATGATTCGTTAACTGATAATTGAATAGTTTCGTTATAGCCTTCTTTCTTTGATTTTAAATTCTCACGAATTCTATCAAATATAACAACTGTATCATTAACAGAATAACCAGCAATAGTTAACAATGACACAGCAAATAAACTGTTTACCTCGACGGATAATATAATTCCCAACCAAGAGAATATACCGAAAACAATAAATAAATCATGGAATAAGGCTAATAATGCAAATAATGCATATTTTTTATCAAATCTAATGGTTATATATAAAGAAATTGCAAATAAAGAAACCAACAATGAAGTAACACAATTAGTAAGTAATCTTTTCCCAAGCTTTGGACCTATTAATCTTGAATCCTTACTCTCATAATTCAGAGGTCCAATAATATTATCAAGATTAGTAATAAGATTATTTGATTCTTCGATACTTAAATAAGGTGTTCTTATTGAAATTAATTTATTATTATTTTGGAATTGTAATTTAATATTATTTAAAACATTTTTATTTTTAGAAATCTCTCTTAAATTTTCCAAAACTGAATCAGGGGAAACATTAGAACATTCCGCTTCACAAACTCTTTCTATTCTTAGTTCATTTCCCCCAACAAAATCCATCCCTAAATTTATAGGTTTCTTATAAGAAGTATTAAATGCAGAATATAAAATTCCTAGAAGACTCAACAAAATGAGAACAGTTGAGAAACTAATTATCTTTTTTTTATTTTTTATTAGTTCAAGATTGTATTTCATAGGAACTTAGAAAAAAAATTTTTAATTTGAAAAATTATTCCTTGGCAGATAGAGATTTTTCTGCCTCAAAGATTGATATGTTGTAAAAAATCGCAAAATAGTTTTAGAACAATTTAATGAGGTAAACAAGCTTATTAAGACTCCAATACCTAATGTTGCCGCAAAACCCTTAACAAAATTTGTTCCTAATAAAAACAATACAAAACAACTAAGAAGAGTTGTAATATGGCCATCAACTATGGATGAATTAGCTCTTTGAAAACCGCTATCAATAGATCTTGTAAGAGTATTACCGTCATTTAATTCTTCTCTAATTCTCTCAAATATAAGAATATTTGCATCAACAGCCATACCAATGCTAAGTATAAGACCAGAAATTCCAGGTAAAGTTAAAGTTACAGGAATTAAAGAATATAGGGCCAAATTAAAGAAACCATAAAGTACTAGAGAAAGAACTGAAACAAAACCTAGAATTCTATAATTAAAAATCATAAATATACCAACAAAAATTAATCCACTAATTGCTGCATAAAGACTTTTTAAAATATTTTTGGATCCCAATAGAGCTCCTATTGTATTAGTTTCTACTATTTCTATTGGCAATGGCAATGAACCACCTTTAAGTTGAACCTCTAATTCTCTAGCATCTTCAGCACTAAAATTACCGCTTATTGTTGCTGATCCACCTGTAATCCCAGTACTAGCAAACTGACTACCAACACTAGCTTCACTTATTGATTCGCCATCAAGAATAATAGCCAATAGTTGATTAGTTCCAGCAACTGACTTTGTGATTTCTGAAAACTTTTCACCTCCTGAATTACTAAAAGTTAATAAAACTTCCCAATTACTATTTGTTTGTTCTTGTCTCCTTCCTGCGTTAATAAGATCCTTACCAGATAAATCTGTTTTAATAAATAAATTTATAATTTCTTTATCAATATATTTTTTGATTTCAATTAACTTCCCATATAAATCATTACTAGTAGATGCGTAATTCAATTCTTGCTCTATATCTTTAAGATCATCTTGAATAACTTTTAGGAAATTGTCATCATTTTGACTTTTTTCTGAAAAGGAATATTGTTCAATTAATTCTTTAATACTAAATCTCTGTAATTGCAGGGTTTTTAAATCTTTAGATGTTCCTTCTTTTTGGGTTCTAAATTCTAATAAAGCAGTCTTACCTAATACCCTTGAAGCAACTAATGGATTTTGTTCACCTGGTAATTCTAAAATCAATTGATCTCCACCGAGGGTTTGCAAATTAGACTCAGAAACTCCTAAATTGTTAACACGCTTATCTATAACAGAATTGACTGCTTCAAGTTCATCCCTAGTTACGTTACCTTCTTCTTTAATAATTTGTAGTGTAAGTTGAGAACCCCCTTGTAAATCCAATCCCAACTGTAAGGGATAATTTACTAATAGATAAACAGATAAAGTAAGTAGAAATATAATAAAAAAAAGCCAACCTTGCCTTCTTTTCATTGTTTATATACTCCCACCAATTAAGTCTTCAACTTTTTCAACTATTTGATGTGGTTGGATTATTGTCAAATTCTCAAGATTTCCATTATAAGGAGTTGGAATATCCTGACTAGATAATCTAATTGGACGGGTATCAAGATCATCAAAACACTCTTCTGTTATCAAGGCAATTAATTCTGCACCAATACCTCCAGTCTTCATACATTCTTCAACAATAATTACTTTATTTGTTTTTCTTATTGATTTTGAGATGGTATCCATATCAAATGGTTTTAAACTTATTAAATCTATTAACTCAACATCTATTCCTTTTTTTTCTAATTCTTCAACAGCTTTAAGGCAGTGATGCCTCATTCTTGAATAAGTCAATAAAGTAATATCTTTCCCTTCTTTTACAACGTCAGCCTGATCTAAAGCGCAAGTATAATCACCCTCAGGTAATTCTTCAGATAAGTTGTATAAAAGAACATGTTCGAAAAATAGAACCGGATTATCATCTCTTATAGCTGCTTTCATTAAACCTTTAGCATTTGTAGGTGTACTACATGCAACAATCTTTATGCCAGGAACTGCATGGAAATATGCTTCAAGTCTTTGACTGTGCTCAGCACCAAGTTGACGACCAACTCCTCCAGGTCCACGAACTACTGCTGGTATTTTATAATTTCCGCCACTTGTATATCTAAGCATACCCATATTATTTGATATCTGATTAAAAGCTAAAAGCAAAAAACCCATATTCATTCCTTCTACTATTGGTCTTAAGCCAGTCATTGCTGCACCAACAGCCATACCCGTAAAACTATTCTCTGCAATTGGAGTATCTAAGACTCTTAACTCTCCATATTTTTCATATAAATCCTTAGTTACCTTATAAGATCCTCCATATTGACCAACATCTTCCCCCATAACGCAAACATTTACATCATTTGACATCTCTTCATCAATTGCCTCTTTCAAAGCATTAAATAATAATGTTCCAGCCACAATTAATTACCTAATTAATCACATCTATAATCCTACCACTTTGAATAATTCAACCTCCTTCAGCGAAGGTTATGAGTAGTAATATTGATAAAATCATTCCAGGTGACAGCAAAAGGACTAAAAGGCCTAAGTCATGTAAAGACATTCAAAGAAGGTGTTTTCTTCATAATATTGGCAATTCAATTTTTCTTCAGAAAAAAACTGCGAATAAATACAATAAAAAGGCCTATACCTATAAAAGCAAAAGAGAAAGTTAGCAAAAAAGATAATCCAATTATTAAGGTATTAATACTAGAAGAAATATTTTGGACTATTTCAGAAGAATTAGATGGTTTATGTACTGAAAAATAAATTACAATTTTATTACTTAAAAAATAAAAAAATATAAATAATAAAAAACTTGTTAATGATCCTACAATAAAATTTAATGGTCCTTTTTCGGGAATGTTTTTTTCAATATTCTCATTATTATTATCAGCCACAATAAAATTTTGAATTAAAAAAAATTAAATGAATGTTATTCCCTTTTCAAGGAAAGTGCAAACCCATGAATCGTAACCTTTATTTCTAAACAATTTATAATTTGCAGTTAATTCTTTTTTAGCAGTCTCTATATCTTTAAAAAGTGCAAAGCATGTAGGGCCTGATCCACTCATTGAAAATGTGAGACAATTTTCTAATTTAGAAAGTAAATATAATGCTTGCTTTACAGAATCATTTTCATTTTCAACAACTAACTGCAAATCATTTTTAATAGATAAATGTTGATTATCAAAATTAAATTTATTTAAACCATTATCTCTTAAATTTTTTCTTATGTTCTCAATCATTTCTCTATCAGTAAGATATTGATCACAAAATCTATTACTATATTTTTTATAAGTTTCAGCTGTAGATACTGATACATTTGGATTTTTTAAAAGAATTACTCCATATTCAAAGTTTGAATCTAATTTCTCTAAAATTTCTCCTCTTCCAAAACATAATTGAATACCACCATTTATAAAAAAGGGAATATCAGATCCTAAAGTAGATGCTAATGAACATAATGTTTCTTGATCTAAGTTCAAATCCCATAACTTATTAAGACCAATTAATGTTGCTGCTGCATTACTGGATCCACCAGCTAATCCTGCGCCAATTGGAATATTTTTTCTTAAAAATATATTCGCACCGTATTCTATATTTGATTTTTTCCTTAATAGGTTTGCTGATTTAACAATTAAGTTATCCTCAGATAAGCTTAAATCATTACAATCAGATTCAAGTTTAATTAAACCTTCATTATTAATTTCCAATTCTAAATAATCAGAAAGATCGATATTTTGCATAATCATTGCTAACTCATGAAATCCATCCTCTCTTTTCCCAATAACTTCAAGGTGCAAATTTATTTTGCCAGGAGATTTTATATTAATTTTCGTTTTAGCTAAATCTTGCATATACTTGAACTTTTATTTTTTAATTTTAATACAATTTTCTGCAAGCTTAATCCATTGGTCAATTGAAATATCTTGTGGTCTTAAATTAAAACAAATTTTTGAAGATTCAGATAATTCATTTATCTCTTCATTTGAAAGTATTGAATTAAGAGTATTTCTAAGCATTTTTCTTCTTGAATTAAATGAAATTCTAAGAAGTTTATCTATATATTTTTCTAAACTTAAGTCCATTCTTAAATCATTTTTAATTGGTTCGAAAACTACTAAAGAAGAATAAACTTTTGGAGGCGGACTAAATGATGAAGGCGCTACATCACATATTCTTTTTATTTTTGATAAAAGTTGCATTCTTATACTAAGCGCACCAGCATTAGGACCACCTTCTTTTGACAAGATCCTATCTACAACGTCTTTCTGCATTAAAAATATTATTTTTTCGTAATTATAGTTTCTTATAATGCCCAATCGACCTATGAAAATATCCAATATCGGGCCAGTTATATTGTAAGGAATATTTGCAATCACTTTTGTAATCTTCTTATTAATAGAATCTAAATCTACAGAAAGAATATCTCCCTGCTGCAGTGAAAACTTATCATTATTAGTGAATTTATCATTTAATAAATTTATTAAATCTTTATCTAATTCAATTGCATGTAATTTTTTTATTTCTGAATCTAACAACTTAGATGTTAAAGCTCCTTTACCAGGACCAATTTCTAAAATAAAGTCATTTTCATTAAGAACAGCAACTTCTTTAATTTTTTCTAATATTTTTTTATTTACCAACCAATGTTGTCCAAATCTTTTTTTTTGATGATAGTTTTTAGAATTCATCTAAAAGATAAATAATATGTTTAAATTAAATATAAATTTATTTAATACTTTATATCATGAGCTTATCAAAAAAAAATTTAGATAAACTCAATAAATTTAAAAAAAAGAAAAATTTAAATAACGAAAGTAAAAATATAAATAATTACACAAATATAAATAATAATGATAATTTAATCACCAATTCACTTAATTCAGAAGATCCCAATGAAATTTTTTATTCGTTAATTGATAATTCAGAATCTTTAGAAGAAACTTCTAACGTTAATAATTCACTAAGAAAAAGTGAGCTTAATAAAATTAATATGAATTCTAAAAAAGATAATATTTCCAAGAAATTAACAACCGAAGAGGAACTATATGATGAATTTAATTATCTTCTTGATGAATAATTAGTTTTAATATTTACTTATGCTTCAGAGTAATAGATTAGCAATTTATGCTATCGGCAAAATAAAAAAACTTTGGATTAGAGATGGAATTAATCAATATAAAAAAAGAATGCCTGAACTTATCATTAATGAGTTAAAGACTTTTAATTTAAATAATCTTAGATCTAATAACAATATTATTATATGCCTAAGTGAAGAAGGGAAACAGTTTAATTCAGTTGAACTATGTTCCTTACTCTTGAATTTTAAAAATAAAAAAATTAATTTCTTAATAGGTGATACTGATGGAATAAGTTCAGATATAAAAAAAAATTCAGATCTTATATTTAGTCTTTCTCCTTTAACTTTTCCTCATGAATTAGCTAGATTAATCCTTGTCGAGCAAATCTATAGAGCTATTTCTATATCTAACAACTCCCCTTACCATCGTTCTTAAAAAAATTAGATTTAATCTAAAATTAATCTATAAAACTTTAATAACTAACTATTCTTTGATTTTTTATTGTATAGTACATTTATACTATTAATTCAAGTCTTGGATTCCTTTGATTCAACTACTAAAAGGTTCGGAATTCCCTTATTAACTGATTCGATATCAGCAGGGTTTCCTTCTCCTGCAGATGACTATACGGAAGAAAATATTGATTTAAACGAACATTTAATATCTAATCCGTTTAGCACTTTTTTTCTTAGAGTTAAAGGTGACTCAATGATAAATGCAGGAATTAAAGATAAAGATTTAATAATAGTAGACAAGAGCTTAACAGCCAGGCCAGGGAATATCATCATTGCGATGATAGACGGAGAATTTACAATAAAAAGATTATCTATAAAAAATAATGAATTATATTTAAAAGCAGAAAATCATAATTATCCTGATTTTAGATTTAAAAACCATATTGATGTGCAGATATGGGGAGTTGTTATTTATTCAATACATAGCTATTTATGAGAATTTCAAATATTGATGCAATAGCTCTTATAGATGCTAATAATTTTTACGCGTCATGTGAACAAAATATTAATCCTCATTTGAGAAATAAACCAGTAGTAATTTTATCTAATAATGACGGATGTATCATTGCAAGAAGCCCTGAAGCACGAGCTTTAAAAATTAAAATGGGAACTCCGTATTTTAAGGTCAAAGAAAGACTAAATAAACTAGATGTAGCAGTCTTAAGCTCAAACTACTCGCTTTATGGGGATATGAGCAGAAGACTAATGAATTTACTGAAAAACTACTGTGAACAGATAGAAATTTATTCTATTGACGAAGCATTCGTCTCGATTTCTAGACCTAATGATGAAAATCTATATCCTTGGGCAAGAAGCATAAGATCATTAATATATCAGAATCTAGGGATTACCATAACAGTAGGAATAGGAGAAAATAAAGTAAGAGCAAAAATTGCTAATAAACTAGCTAAAAATATTGATTATTCAGCTGGAATATTTGATTTAGCTAGAACCGAAAATGAGAATAATTATTTGAAAAGAATTAGTATAGATAAGATATGGGGAGTCGGAAAACAAACCTCTAATTGGTTGCAAAGTAAAGGTATTAAAAATGCGAGAGAACTAAGAGATATGGAAGAAAATGAAATCATTAAGAAATTAGGCATCGTAGGGAAAAGACTGCAATTAGAACTGAAAGGCCATAGATGCCTGCCCATAGAAAAAAACAAGAAATCAAAAAAAGAAATTCAGGTGAGCAGGAGTTTCGGCACGCCTATCACAAAATTAGAAGACTTAACTCAAGCACTGGCAACTCACGCAATAAAAGCCTCTGAAAAAATGAGAAGTCAGAATTTGCAATCATCCAATATTAGAGTATTTGCTAGAACCAGTAAATATTCAAGTCAAAATTATCAAAGAAGTGCTCATAGAAAACTTACAAATGCAACAGATGACACAAACAGCATTTTAAAAATAGTAGTTGAATTATCTAAAGAAATTTATAATCCCGAATATAAATTCTCAAAAGCTGGTGTTTTAATGCAGGATTTAACAAGTAGCGAATATTTACAGCAATCAGTTATCAATCATAAATCTCAGAAAGACCTAAGAAAATCAACAAACCTTATGAGAACGATTGATTTATTAAATAAAAGATTTAATAATAATGCAATTACGTGGGCTATTACAAAAAATCCAAAAAGTTGGACGATCAATAAGAATTTTTTAAGTCGCTCATCTACAACTGATATAGAACAAATACCAACTATAGTGAAGTAAACAAAATAAAATGGAATTTATAATATTTTTAAGCAAATTAGATAGAGAGATTCTTGACTTATTAACAAAAGCAAACTACATAGTTGAAGAAAATAAAATTGAATGTCTCTTAAACAAAGAAATAAAAGGGCTACATAATTTTAAAGAAAGTAAAATAATAATATGTACTGAAAATGCAAAAAGGAAAACAAATTATAGGAATAAAAAGCAGCTACCAAACAAGGACAACTTCAAAACAGAAAGGGCAATAAGAAAAGCATTAAGACATGAAGCAACTCATGCAATACAAAGATGTAATAACAATAGAACAATAGGGGATATAAAAAAATTAGAAACTAAATTGCATCAAAGCAAGAGAAAAGCGTTAGAGTTCTCTACATCAAATTTTTCTGGCACTTATGCAAAAGAAGTAGAAGCTTATGTTCTTGAAGATAAACCCAAAAAGGTTAAAAACTTAATTAAAAAATACTGTCTTTAAATTTAAAGTCAACGTGTTAATTAGCAATGAAATTACCACAGCGTTGTTTATCTAAAAAATTAATATGTTGTCTTTCTAAATAATATAATTCCTGAAATTTAATAGCGTCTGAATTTAAATCCTTAAAAAGATCGTCTATCTCTTTACTAGTATTTGAAGGCCCTGAAGAATTATCAATTAAGATAGATATACAATTTTCTAAAGTTTTTAATCTTTGAGATCCCCAAGATTCGATCAAGTGCCTACATCTTTTTAAAGAATTATATTTCTCAAGAAGTGATAAAGTTCCAAGTAAATTGTCCTTAGGATTGCTCAGCAATGTTAAAAACAACTCATTTGGATTAATAAAAATATTAATTTTATTTGATGATTGATGATTATTAAGCGCTAAGTAATCTGGTAGAAGTGAAATTAAGTTAATAGCAGAAAACTCTTTTTGAAGGATTTGACTATTTGGTTTTTTTAAATCATCTAAATAATTTAAACCCAAATTATTTTGTTCAATTTTTGAAATAATTTCCCATAAATTTTGAATATAATTAGTATTAAAAAAATTAATTTCTCTTTTGAGAAATTCATCACGAATAAATAGCCTAAGATCTGGACAATGTAAATAATAAAAAATTATTTCAGATTCATTTTTCTCACGCCGAGAAATTTCATTTGGTTGTTCAAATTTTTTTGATCTACCATGCCAACGAAATCCTTTAACTTGATTTCTTAAATCTTGTTCAAACTGAATCGCCAACCTAGCTTGACCCTTACTTAATCTTTCAGAAACTTTTTGTAAGTAATGAGTTCTGATTGATGATTGAGGTAATTTACTCAACAATTTCACTAATGAAGAAATAACACTCTGGAAAATTTCTGACTTAGTTAGGTCTTTATCCTTAAAGATTTGATCAATCTCCCAATCAATCCAAAAAGAAGAATTATCAATTAAATTAAAATAATCTTCTGGAGTATGACTATTCAAAAATTCATCAGGATCTTTAAAATCTCTAATTTGAAGTATCTTTAGATTAATTTGATCATGAAGAGATAGACTCTCGACTTCATTTATTACTCTTTTTGTAGCTAATATTCCTGCATTATCAGAATCAAAATTCAAGATTATATTTTTATTATCTGTGCATCTACATAGTTGAGATATTTGATACTTATTTAGAGCGGTACCTAGGGAAGCTACAGAATTAGTAATGCCTTTTGAATGCAGAGAAATCACATCAAAGTAACCTTCAACAATAATGGCCTTATCTCTTTTTCTAATACTGCTAGAAGCTTTTTCGAATGCAAACAACATTTTTCCCTTTTCAAATATCTCTGATTCAGGTGAATTAAGATATTTGGGCTCTTGTCCGTCAAGAGATCTGCCCCCAAAGGCTACTACTCTTCCCTGCATATCATGTATTGGAACAATTAATCTATTTCTAAAACGATCATAAATCTTGTCAGAATTATCTTTAGAAATTGCAAGACCTGAAGATAATATTAGATCAATAGGAAATTTTTCTACCTTGGATAGATAATTAAATAAATCATTCCAAGAATTTGGAGCGAAACCTAATTCAAAGTTATCAATAATTTTATTATTCAAGTTTCTCTTTGATTTTAAATATTTCATTGCTTCAACACCGAGAGAATTATTTAATTGAGACGTAAACCAATTTTTTGTGACTCTTAGTATTTTATAAAGTTCTTCCTTTCTAGATAATTGTTTTTTATATGCTTCTAATTGGGGACCTTCAAAATTTTCAACATTAATATTATTTTTTTTGGCAAGAGATAGTACAACATCAGAAAAGTTTGCACGAGTAAATTCCATTAAAAATTTAATAGAGTTACCACCAGCCCCACAAGAAAAACAATAATAGAATTGTTTACTTGGTGATACTGTCATAGATGGCTTGGTATCATCATGGAAAGGACAAATTCCTACAAATTCCTTCCCTTTCTTCTTAAGAACAATATGTTCAGATATAACTTCAACAATATCTGCCTTTTCTTTAATCTCCTGAATAGTTCTAGGGTGTATAGAATGAACCATTGAGAATTTATCAAAAAGTAAATTATGATTTATTTGTTATAGTTCAAAATCTAATAAGAATCTACTTAATTTCACAATAAAAATATTTTTTTAAATGATAAATATCGAGGAATTAGAAAAAAAATTCAATTCATTGAATAAGTTTAATTTGGTATTTGCCTCTTTCTTCTTTAGTTTAATGACTTTGTGCGTAAAAAATATCGATAAAAGAATACCTATTTATGAATTGGTTTTCTTCAGATCAATGTTAAGTTTAATAATTACATTATTCATAATTAATCTAAAAAATATAAGCCCTTGGGGCAAAGACAGACCATTACTTATCTTGAGGGGTATTTTAGGAACCCTAGCTTTAGTTTGTATTTTTCATGCCATAAGAAATATGCCTCTTGGTATATCTACTGTCATTCAGTACACATATCCTATCTTTATATCTATATTTGCTGGAATATTTATAAATGAAAAAATAACTCGTAATTTAATTTTTGCTTTAATTATTGGCTGGATTGGAATATTAGTAATTATAAATCCAACTCAATTATCAAATATAAACGCTGAAATTAAAAATATGTCAATTTCGATAGCATTTCTAGGGGCAATCTTCACTGCATTAGCCTACGTTACAGTTAAGAAACTTTCATTTACTGAAGATGTTTATGTAATTATTGAATATTTTCCACTTGTTTCTTTTATAACATTATTGCCAATTGTCTTAATCAAATGGGTTACCCCAAATTGGAATGAATTATTTTGGATCATTGGAATTGGCTTATTTACTCAATTAGGTCAAACTTTCTTAACTATAGGATTAAAAAATTTACCTGCTTCTGATGCTTCAGCAATTAACTATCTACAAGTTTTATTCGGTTCAATATGGGGGGTTTTGTTTTTTAGTGAAATAATTAACATAAAATTTATATTGGGAGCCTCACTAGTTTTATTAGGAACTATTATTTCTACTACCAAAATCATCAAAAAGGCATAGAATATTATAAGAGTAAAAAAAACGTTGAAATTTTTCTATTTAGCTTTTATTTTTTGTTTTTCTCCTATTCTTCAAGTTAATGCAACAACTCCAAAGTCAGTAACTTGTACAAGAACTGAATATAGAGAGGAATATATACCTGGCACAAAATCAAACCCAGGCTACGTAAAAAGTTATGAGGTTGATGTAGTAATTCCCTGTGGTGGTGAACGACAAGCTGAAAAAATTGATGACAATGACTGTAGTGAAGGTTCAGTTATTGGCGGCATTCTTGGTGCTGGAATAGCCCTATCCTCCTCTAGAGGGAAAGATCGATTTTGGGCAGTGCCTGCAGGTGGGACGGCAGGAGCGTTAATTGGTTGTCAGGTGGATGGTGGTTAATTGATTAGTTGGATAAGTGGAGATCTGATTGAGTCATGGGAAACCAATCAAAAATTTTTTGTTTTAATAAATTGTCAAGGATTAGGATATGAACTTCAAATACTAGAATCATTTTTTTTCAAACTAAAAACAAATCAGATTTCTAATAAAAACATTACTTTTTGGATAAAACACATAAAAAGAGAAGATTCTGATTTGTTTTTTGGATTTATATCTAAAGATCAAAAGAATTTTTTTATAGAAATAATAAATATTAGAGGTATTGGATCTCAAATAGCTATGTCTCTATTAAATAAATTATCCATCAGTGAAGTTATCAATGCCATTAATACAGAAAACAAAAAATTAATTTGTTCAGTTCCAGGTATAGGTCAAAAAATGGCTGAAAGGTTAATTCTAGAATTAAAAGGTAAATTTAATAATGAATTGAAAATTAATGAAAAATCTTACAAAGATGAAATTCCAATTAGGAATAATAAACTAGATAAAATGTTCGAGGACCTTAATTTAACACTTCAGTCTCTAAACTATACCAAGAAGGAAATTAAAAGTATTTTGCCAATTATAAAAAAAGATAAAGAAGTACTTACTAATGAAGAAAAAAATATATCATTTGAATCTTTATTAAAGTTGGCAATGAATCATTTAGAAAACGATAGTGGTAATATAGTCAGATAACGTAGTAATATAGTTAAAAGTTAAACAATTTTATGTCATTAGATACTGCTGAAAAACAGGAGCTTATTAAAAGCCACCAAGTTCACGCTACTGATACGGGATCAGCAGAAGTTCAAATTGCAATGCTTTCAAAAAGAATTTCGAAATTAAGTGACCATCTTCAAGGCAACATTCATGATTTTGCTTCAAGGCAAGGATTATTAAAAATGATTGGGAAAAGGAAAAGATTACTATCTTACATAAAAGATAAAAACATCCAAAAATATCAAGACTTAGTCCAAAAAATAGGAATCAGAGGATGATTTCTATCTATGAAAAAAAAACAATCAAAAAAAAAGATACTTAATAAAAAGAAAAAAATAATATCTGAAAAAACAGCTTTTTCTAATATAGAAAACAAATCTAAAACTGTAATTAAACCAAAGCCTTCAACAAGCGGGATACCAAAATATGTAGCTGATAGAATGGCTAGAAGAATTTTTTTTACTGCAGGAATACCGACAATAATGGGCATGTCAGTATTTATTGTTAGTTATTTTATCGTTACAAGAAATATTGCCGAAATACCTCCTTCATCAACTATTGCAATTTCAGCATTGTTTTTCTTATTAGGTCTTGCAGGCTTGAGTTTTGGAATACTATCAGCAAGTTGGGATAAGGAGCCAGGCTCTTTTTTCGGTATCGAAAATATTCCAATGAACATAGAACGAGCTAAAGCGGCATTTAAGCCTGCAACTCAAAATTATGAGGAGAAAAATTAATCTAGGAAACTAAAGATTTTAAGTTAACTTGGAAAGATTTATCCTCTAATAATTTGAATGCTCCTTGTATATCTCCAATACAAAATTGTTCCCCAAATTTGACGTAGGTAACACTATTTTTATTCCTTACTGCTGCTATAACTGGAATCTTGATTCCACATCTACCTTTATCTGGCTTAAATTTAATTAAACAGTCTCTTAAAGTATTTTGCACTCTTACATCTGAGGCTTGAGAACTTTCAAGATTAATAATAAGCAATTTAAGGTTATCTATTTCTCTACAATCATCAATTATTAATTGAGTTTTATCACTTTTTTTATCTATTGTTCCCCACAATAATAATCTTGTATCAGTCAAAAGAAATTCTGATAATCTTACATAGGTTTTTGGAAAAACTATTGCTTCACAACTACCAGAAAGATCTTCTAGCTGAACTATAGCCATCCTATCTCCTTTTCTCGTTGTGATTTGCTTCAAATCAGGAATCATTCCAACTAAAGAGACTTTGGTTCTATCTTTTGTTTCTTCTAACTGTGAAATGCTTACAGGAGATATAAGTTTTGCTGGTTTAGTTAAATGTTTTAGAGGATGATCAGATAAGTAAAAGCCTAATAGCTGTTTTTCTAACTTTAACTTCTCAATAAGTGAATAATCATCAACCTTAGCTAATTGTGAATCTGAAAAAGCTATATTAGAAAATTCTTCTTTAGAGTCAAATAGATTTCCTTGTCCTGATAACCTATCACGATTTCTTGAAGAGGCCCATTCAATAGCATATTCTAGATCTGACAATAACTGAGCTCTATTATTATCATTTGAAAACTCATCTAATGCTCCACAATGAATGAGAGATTCAAGACTTCTTTTATTAAGAACATTAGAAGGCAAACGATCGCACAAATCAGATAATGACTTAAAGATTCCAAAAGTATTACGGTTTTCAATTATATTTCTTATGGCAGAATCTCCTAAATTTTTGATCGCAGAAAGACCGAATAATATCTGATTATTCTTAATAGTGAAATCAACCCCAGAGAAATTAATGCTTGGTGAAATAACTTCTATTCCCATGGAATAACAATTAGAAATATATCTTTGCATCTTGTCGCTGGAACCAGAATTTACACTTAAAAGGGCTGCCATATATGCAACAGGAAAATGAGCTTTTAAAAATGCAGTTTGATAAGTTACAGCGCCATAAGCAGTTGAGTGACTTTTATTAAAACAATATTCTGCGAATAAAACCATTTGATCAAAAAGATCATTTGCTAATTTTTCATTTACTCCTTTCTTCATAGAGCCCTCGACAAAAATATTCCTATGTTTTACCATCTCTGATACTTTCTTTTTCCCCATTGCTCTTCGAAGTAAATCAGCATCCCCTAAAGAATATCCAGCTAAGTCTTGAGCAATTTTCATAATTTGTTCCTGGTAAACCATAATTCCGTAGGTTTCCGTGAGAATTGACTTAATAAAAGGATGAGGGAAATCAACCTTTTCGTTACCATTTTTTCGATTTATGAATTTAGGTATAAGGCCTGCATCAAGAGGACCAGGTCTATAAAGAGCCAATATGGATGAAATATCCTCTAGAGAGTTAGGTTTGAAATCTTTTACGACTTGTTTCATACCAGAAGATTCAAGTTGAAAAATGCCTTCAAGGTCTCCTCTACCAATGAGGTCAAAAGTTTTAAAATCATTTTGAGGTAAATCATCAATATTTATTATCTTTCCAGTGGATTGATTAATCAGAGAAACTGTCTTTTCAATCATCGTAAGATTCTTAAGACCCAAGAAATCCATTTTCAATAATCCAAGAGATTCAATATCATCCATAGAATATTGGGTTATTATTTGACCTTCATTATTCCTTTGAAGTGGTACAAGTTCATCAAGAGGATCTGATGCAATAACAACTCCTGCAGCATGAACCCCATATGTTTTATTAGTTCCTTCAATTCTTAAAGCCAAATCAATCCATTTTTTTACACTATTGTCATTAATGTATTTATCCCTAAACTCTTGGCTGGGAGAATTCTTATCAATCATTTCATTGAGTTTATAAGGTTTCCCTCTTACAACAGGTATTAACTTGGCCAATTTATCGGCCTCTCCATAAGGAATATCTAGGACCCTAGCAACATCTTTTAAAACCGCCTTAGAAGTCAATTTATTGAAAGTAATTATTTGCGCAACTTTGTCCTCTCCATATCGATTAGTAACATAATCAATAACTTCATTTCTTCTATCAATACAAAAGTCGGTATCAATATCAGGCATCGACTTTCTTGCAGGATTTAAAAATCTCTCAAACAATAATCCATGCTCAACTGGATCAATATTTGTTATTTGAAGAGAATAAGCGACTAGTGAGCCTGCAGCAGAACCTCTACCAGGGCCTACTGGGATAGAGTTATCTCTCGCAAATTTTATATAATCCCATACAACCAAAAAATAGTCTGGGAAGCCCATATCTTTTATTATTTTTAATTCCGTAGATAGTCTTTTTTTATAAATCTCATCAACTTCTGTAAGATCCTTTTTTTTAAGTCTCTTTAGAAGACCCTCATTAGAAAGTTTTGTAAGCAGAGAGAAAGAATCTTGCTCTTCCTTAAGAGGAAATTTTGGCATTCTATATTTACCAAACAATTCAAATACTTCAATTTTCTCGGATATTTCTACAGTATTGTTGACTGCCTCTCTAATTGATTCATCATCAATATGATCTCTAAACAGTTCAAGCATTTCATTTTCACTTTTAATATATTCTGTGCCGGTATATCTCAATCTTTTTTCATCGCTGATTAGTTTTCCTGTTAATACACAAAGTAAAGCATCATGCGCTTCAACATCCATATTGGATATGTAGTGAGCATCATTTGTCGCAATAACTTTTATTTTATGCTTTTTACCAATTTTTAATAATTCAACATTAACAATTCTATCTTCAATAGAGCCGTGATC
Organism: Prochlorococcus marinus XMU1404; assembly: GCF_017696175.1. NCBI lineage: Bacteria > Bacillati > Cyanobacteriota > Cyanophyceae > Synechococcales > Prochlorococcaceae > Prochlorococcus > Prochlorococcus marinus. Next base: position 227,208 of record NZ_JAAORE010000002.1, read on the forward strand.
TTGTATTTCTAGATAAAAATCATCTTCAAATAATTTTTTATACCAAAGAGCAATATCCTCTGCTACATCTAATCTTCCTTTCAAGATTGCCTGAGGTATCTCTCCCCCGAGACAAGCGGTAGAAACTATAAGACCCTCTTTATATTTCTTTAAAAGAAATTTATCAATACACGGTCTAGAAAAAATACCTCTACCTCTCATGCCATTTAGATGACTGATTGTAGTCAACTTTACGAGATTTTTATAACCAGTACGATTTTTAGCTAACACTACCAAATGATATCTTTTCTCTTTTTTAGGCTGAGGATCATCAATAGAGCCATTAATCACATACATTTCATTACCAATAATTGGTTTTATACCTTTCTCTTTACACTTTTTGACTAAATCAAGAACTCCATACATGACGCCATGATCGGTAAGAGCAATAGAATCAATCCCAAGATCACAAGCTCTATCTACAATTTTAGAAATTTGACTTGCCCCATCAAGCAAACTGTAGTCACTGTGATTATGAAGAGGAACGAAACCCATATTTAATCTATTTATATATATAAGATAGAGAAAATTTCTAAAAGGTCTATAATTTAAAATTAAATTTTATTTATTAATACAAATTTAGAATAATGGTCTATTCTTAATTACTTGAGCATCTATTTCGAAAATATGTGCAGCATTCAATATTCTATCTTCTTCCAAAACATTTCCAATTAGTTGAAGTCCTATAGGTAATCCCTTAGAATCAAAACCGCAGGGAATACTGATAGCAGGTAGTCCAGCTAGATTAGCGGGTACAGTTAAGAGATCCGACAAATACATAGAAAGTGGATCATTTGCAAAATCGCCCTTCAAAAAAGCAGTTGTTGGACAAGTTGGAGTTAATAAAATATCAACTTTCTTAAAGGAATTATCAAAATCTTTTCTTATCAACGTTCTTACTTTTTGTGCTTTCTTGTAATAGGCATCACTGTATCCAGCTGATAAAGCATAAGTTCCTATCAAGATTCTTCTTTGTACTTCATCGCCAAATCCTTCAGCCCTGCTTTTTGAAGTCATATCTATAAGATTTGAAGCTTCATCTGATCTATAACCATATTTAACTCCATCATATCTGGCTAAATTTGCAGATGCTTCAGACGGTGCAATAACATAATACGTGGCAATTCCATCGGTAAACCTAGGGCACTCAACTTCAATAATTTCTGCTCCTAAATTTTTAAATCTCTCAACTCCCGAAAGAACAGATTCTTTCACTTCTGGATTAAGACCTGGATGTTCAAAACATTCTTTTATAATCCCAATTTTTAAATCCTTTATAGATTTATTTAAATCACTTAAATAATTTGGCACTGGTTTATTTAGACATGTTGAATCTAAGGGATCCTTTCCAGATATTGAATAGAGTATTTCAGCTGCGTCTGAGACAGTATTCGTAATTGGTCCAATTTGATCAAGTGAGCTTGCAAATGCTATTAATCCCCATCTACTTACTCTTCCATAAGTTGGCTTAAGTCCAACAACACCGCAAAAAGAAGCTGGTTGCCTTATTGATCCACCAGTATCAGAACCTATTGCAGCAGAACATAATCCAGCGGCAACTGAAGCTGCACTCCCTCCTGAACTCCCTCCTGGTACTCTATCAATATCCCAAGGATTTGAAGTGACCCCAAAGGTAGAAGTTTCTGTTGAACTACCCATTGCAAATTCATCCAAATTTGTCTTGCCAAGACAAATACCACCTGCAGCCCATAGTTTACTTGAGGCTGTTGATTCATAAGGCGCAACAAAACTTTTAAGCATTTTGCTTGCACAAGTAGTTAAAACTCCCTTAGTGCAAATATTATCTTTAATTGCTATTGGCATTCCCGCAAGAGGAGGGAGTATTTCTTCATTAAGAATTAATTTATCTATATTTTCGGCTTGTATTATCGCATTGGCTTTTGTAGTACAAATATATGAATTGATTTCAGGATCTTTTGAATCTATTTTTAAAAAAATATCATTTATTAGTTCTTTAACAGAAGCATTTTTACTATTAATTTCATTTCTGAAGGAATTAAAATCCATTTCCAAACTTATAACTTAAAAATTTTAGATTATCAAACAGTTAGAGGTTCTTCTTTTTTACAACGTATCAAGCTATGTTTAATATTTTTAGAACCTTCATCGGAGAGGTCATTAATAAAAGAAGTCAAGTTTTCTTTTAAGCTGCGTTTTGTAATAAAAGGACCAAACCAATAAGTAGTATTAGGTTGTTGAGTCTCAATCTTAGCCCACCAAGCTAGTCCGAGTTTGTTTCCAAAATTTCTAATCAATTTTTCAGGTCTTTAAAGACCATTAATTCTTGTTAAATTCTATACAATTTTGAAGTAAAAATTCAATAAATGTTCATTTAATATATTGAAACTGCAATATTTTAATAAAAATAAATACATTAATTATTTAGAAAATAATTAATTGCTCGTTAGATGAAATAGTGATATTGCCGCTGCAACTGATGCATTTAAACTTGATGTCTTACCTTTTAATGGAATATTTAATAGGAAATCGCATTTTTTTTGAGTTAGCAAAGAAATACCTTTATCTTCAGCTCCTACAATTACTACCATGGGAGTTTTTTCATAAAACCGTGAGATAGATAACTTAGCATCTCCAGTTAATCCAATAATAAGAAAACCATTTTTTTTTAACTCTTCTATTGACCTATTTAAATTAATAACTCTACTTACTGGCAAGTATTCCAAAGCTCCCGCAGCAACCTTTGCAACTGTACCAGTTAATCCCGCTGACCTTCTTTGAGGAATAATAATACCTTTGCAATCAAATGCCTCTGCTGATCTTATAATTGCACCAACATTATGTGGATCAGTAATGCCATCTAATGCAAGAATAATTGGATTGGCAGTATTTTTCTTAGACAGTTCGATTAATTTTTCTAGAGATATTGTTTTAGAGCAAGCTAACTGCAACGCCACGCCTTGATGTGAAGCCCCAGAAGTCAATTGAGAAAGTCTGTTCCAAGAAACTTCTTCTATGAGAACTCCTTTTGATTTAAGTTCCTTAAGTAGGATATAGAATTTTTCTGAAGAAAAAATTTCTGATGTACACCAAATCCTATTAATAGCACTCTCACTAATAAGGGCCTCAAAAACTGAATGTTTCCCCCAAATCCAGTCATTATAATTTTTTTTATTTGGAAGATCATGATAAATATCTGGAGATTTATTAAAATCTCCTTCATAAGATTTATTTGTTGGCTTTCTTCTCAAAGATGAAAAGCGACTTCTATTTTTATCAGTTTCATATAAATTATTAATACCTTTATTTTTAGAAGAATTGTTCAGAATTCCATTAATTTTATTTGAGGGATTTGTGTTTTTAAAATATGAATTGGAATCAGAATTTTTTTTATTTTGTTTACGATTCTTTCCAGAAAAATAATTTTTAGATGTGTTTTTCATTGATTAATTAAGTTTGAATATCAAGGTATTCAAAAAGAGTTGATAATCTTTGAGGATCTTTCAAAAATAGCCAACCAATAATAGTTTCAAAACCAGTTGCTCTTGAGTAAATTGTAGGGTCTGATGACTTTGGGTATCTCCTTGTTTTATTTCTAGCTCTTCTAATTAAATCAATTTCATTTGCATTTAACAAATGTTCGATTTGACTAAGAGATTCTGATTGAGATTTTGCCTTTACTTCATTAACTACTGATAAATGAAGTTCTTTTGATTTCATAGGAAAATGAACATATCTTAGTCTTTGATGTAGTTCCCATACTGAATCCCCAAGCCAGGCTAGTTGAATAACTCCTATTTCCTCGGGAGATCCGAACGGAACCAAATTTTGAATCCAATAATTCAATTTTTTAAATAAGTTATTGCATCTTCAAGACTTGACTTTAAGTTAAGGAATTCACCTAAGCGGACAAGTTTAATAGTTTGTGCAACTCTCGAATTACCAACAACTGAGAAACCTAACTTTAATTTTTTACATTCTTTAGCTGTCTGAACAAGAGCTCCAAGACCGGAAGAATCTAGAAAATCAATTTTTGAAAGATCAATAACAAATGGAAGCTCATTTTTTAAATTATTAGTTACAAAAGTTTTAAATTGTTTTTCTGAGAAGGCATCAAGTTGGCCCTTAAAAGTAAAAACGATAATATTTGTTTTTACATCGATGTTTCCTCTTAAAGAAACCGTCAGCTTATGGAAATCTTCTATGATCTAATTCCTCCAAAAAATTAATACATCAAATGTAATTATCAAATCAAAAGAAAACAATATGTCAACATCTTTCTAACATTAGAGAAACAAATTTCTTAAATAAATAATCTGAATCATGCGGACCAGGACCTGCTTCTGGATGATATTGAACGCTAAATATTGGCTTATTATTAACTTCCAATCCTGCAACTGTACTATCATTAAGGTTATAGTGGGTGATTTTGACTATTTCCTTTGAGAGAGAATTAGGATCAATTGCAAAACCATGATTCTGACTAGTAATCTCAATTTGATTATTCTCTCCACAAGGATGATTTAAACCACGATGTCCAAAAGGAAGTTTATAAGTAGAACCTCCTAAGGCTATTCCAAATATTTGATGGCCTAGACAAATTCCAAACATAGGTATTTCGCCATATTCAATAAGTGATTTGGCTAAATCTATACCTTCACTAACCGAAGAAGGATCTCCTGGACCATTTGAGAAGAATATCCCATCAGGATTATTAGATAAAACATCATTCAAAGAAGATTGTGAAGGTAATACCAAAATTTCACAACCATGAGAAACTAGTCTATTCAAAATAGATTTTTTAATACCAAAATCAATTGCTACAACTTTTAGTGTATTAGGCTTTTCAGAATATCTTTTTCTAAGATCAAAACTTGTTTCTGTAGGATTACGCCAAAAATATTGTTTTTTTGTTGAAACTACTTTTGATAGATTCAATCCCTCCATTTTTGGAGTTTTATTTATTAATTTTATACAACTTTCTTCAGTTCTCTCTTCAGAGGTAATAACCCCATTCATAGAACCGCTGGATCTTAAAATTTTGACAAGAGCTCTTGTATCTATTCCGTAAAGACCTATGATATTTTTTTCTACTAACCATTCATTAAAATTTTTTAAAGATCTCCAATTACTATTATTTGATGAGTAATTTCTAACAATTATTCCTTTAACGCAACCACTAGATTCTGAATCTTCAGAATTAATACCAGTATTACCAATCTCTGGATAAGTGAATGTTAATATTTGTCCATAATAGCTTGGATCTGTAATAACCTCTTGATACCCAGTCATTCCAGTATTAAAAACTATTTCACCAACAGCAGTTCCAGAAGAGCCAAAAGAAAATCCAGGGAATATAAATCCATTACTTAAAACTAATTTTGCATTTTTTTTAAAGGGATTAATCATCTATGTGATATTAGAACATATTAGGATAAATAATTTTTTAAAAGTATAAATTTTTCCAAAGGTTTTCCTTGATTAATACATAAAAAAGCTTTATCAAAACCTTTATGTAAATCGTCTTCAATTCCTGCAACCCATAATACTAACGCAGCATTCAAGGCAACAACCTGTTTATGAGATTTAAGTCCAGAACCATTTAGAACAGACTGTAAAATTTCCTCATTAGAGTCGCTTTCAGAAACTACAAGCTTTTCGTTTGAAATATTTTCATAATTAAAATCTGAAATATTGATTTTTGAAAACCTTAATTTTCCTTTCTCCACAAAAACTAATTTATTGTCTCCTTGAAGAGATGCTTCATCAAGACCGCCAGAACCATGAACTACTATTGCTCTATTCATTCCCATCTTCAATAAGGCACTTCCCATAGGCTCTAGATGATCTTCAGATGCGACACCTAATACTTGCGCATTAGGTCTTAAAGGGTTTACCAATGGTCCAAGTTGATTAAATACAGTCCTTATTCCAAGAGCTTTTCTTAATGGAGCCAGTTTAATTAAAGATTTATGCCAAATAGGTGCAAACAAAAAAGTAATTCCAATTTCATTTACAGCTGAAATTACTTTTTCTAATGAACAATTTAGATTTATACCAAGATTCAATAAAACATCAGCAGAGCCAACTTTTCCACTAGCACTTTTATTTCCATGTTTTGCAATTTGAACACCACAAGATGCCGCGACAAAAGCTACTGCAGTGGAAATATTAAATGTATTAGCTCCATCACCTCCAGTTCCACAAGTATCAACAATATACAAATTTGGTCTTTCTACTGGCAATTCGCATACATTTAATAGTTCCTCAGCCATAGAAGACAATTCTAAACCTGTAGACCCTTTTGCTCTCAAAGCGCTCAAAAAAGCACCTGTTTGAACATCAGATATTTCATCATTAAGCCATCTCTTCATTAATAATCTAGAAGTTATGTCATCAAGGTTTTTCCCCTCCAGCAAAATATTTAAGATTTCAGCGTTCGTTAATTTAGAAGACATTAATTTTTTTATTTTAAAAAGATATGATGAGAAAAATTAATTTGAAGTATCAAAACCTGACCCAACTAAATCTTTAGTTGTGTTTGAGGGCCTGAAATTTTTTGACCAAATACTTTTTGTTTTTGAGAAAAGTTGATTTTTATTAATTTTCCAAAATTTTAAAATTTTTTCGATATCTTCTTTAATTTCAACCTCACCAGGAAAATTTGTATATCGATTTATTAATCTAGCTAAATTAATAAAATCGAGATTTTCTGGATCTTTTTTAGAGATGAGAGAATCTATAATAATTTTGTCTGTTGCGTGTAATGGATGAGTTTGCTCTTTACTCATAAATAATTACTGAATCATTTATAAAATTAGCTCACATATTTAAAAATGAAACATTATCTTAATCATATTGGCAAAATAAAATGAAAAATTTAAAGTTTAAAGTCATATCTAAATACCTTAGACCATACAAAAAAGAATTTTTATATGGAGCTTTAGCCCTCTTAGTAGTAAATGTATTAAGCGTTGTAATACCTCTAGAAGTAAAAAACATAATTGACCAATTACAAACCGGTTTTTCTTCGAATTTTGTAATTTCTAAATCACTATGGTTAGTTTTATTAGCAACTTGCATGGGTTTAATTAGACTTTTTTCTAGGCAAATTGTATTTGGGATAGGTAGAAAGGTTGAGGTTAATCTACGTCAAAAACTTTTTGATCATTTGCTTATTCAAGATCCTGAATGGATACAAAAAAAAGGTAGCGGGGACATTATTAGCAGAGCGACAAGTGATGTTGAAAACATAAGAAGGCTATTGGGTTTTACGGTTTTAAGTTTATGTAACATCGTTTTAGCTTATTCCTTTACTATTCCATCGATGTTTTCGATAAACAAAAAATTAACAATATCCGCTCTATTGATATTCCCATTAATACTTGGAATTGTTAGCTTATTCGGAGGCAAAATGGTTAATCAAAGAAAAGCTCAACAAGAGTCATTATCCAAACTTAGTGATCTGATACAAGAAGATCTTTCTGGTATAAGTGCAATTAAAATTTATGCACAAGAAATTGCTGAGAAGAAAGAATTTGATAGATATAATGATGCATATCAAAATTCGGCGATAAAGCTTGCAAGAACAGCAAGTACACTTTTCCCATTGCTTCAAGGTATATCCTCAATTTCTCTATTGATTTTATTAGGATTAGGAACTTATCAACTAAATGGTGGATTTATTACAATAGGAGGTCTAGTAGCCTTAATTCTTTATGTAGAAAGGCTTGTTTTCCCTACAGCTCTTTTAGGGTTTACTTTAAATACTTTTCAACTCGGTCAAGTAAGTTTAGATCGTGTAGAAGAAATTTTTCAAAACAATCCAAGTATTGTAGATGGAGCAAAAACCAAATTTTTAAAAAGAAAAATAAAAGGTATATTAGAAGCAAAAGAATTAACCATAAAATATCCAGGTGCAACATTTAATTCACTAAATGGTCTCAATTTTAAAATTTATCCTGGAGAACTTGTTGCGATAGTTGGGCCTGTAGGTTGCGGCAAAACAACATTAGCAAAGTCTCTTGGAAGAACTATTGATATTCCAAATGGTCAATTGTATTTAGATAAGATTGATGTGAAAAACATTAAATTAAGCGACCTAAGAAAAAATATTGCAATTGTTCCTCAAGAAGCATTCTTATTTACTACCTCAATCTCAGAAAACCTGCGATTTGGAGAACCAAAAGCAACTCTAGGATTAGTAAAAAAAAGCGCAATGAAAGCAGGTTTAATCGATGACATCAATAGTTTTCCTCAAAAATTTAAAACAATTGTTGGAGAGAGAGGTATCACACTAAGTGGAGGACAAAGGCAAAGAACAGCACTTGGAAGAGCATTACTAGTGAATTCTCCTATTGTCGTTCTTGATGATGCTTTAGCAAGTGTTGATAATAAAACTGCCGCAATAATAATAGAAGAAATGCGACAAACAAGTAATAAAACAATTTTAATGATTAGCCACCAATTATCTGTAGCTGCTACTTGTGACAGAATTTTAGTAATGGATAAAGGAGAAATAGTTCAAGAAGGTCATCATAAAGATTTAGTAAAATCGAAGGGTTTATACAAAAAACTTTGGGAAAGAGAACTGGCAACTAACATTGTTGAAAGCTAAAAGTTATTTTTTTACTTATGATATATAAATTTAAATTATGTTCGAATTTCTAAAAATTATTATGAATAATGAGGAGCCAACATTAAATAATGACGTTAGTTCAGTTCATAGAATATTAAAAACAGATTTTAAGAGTCATCCTAATCCTCAAGAAGATGAAATAATATTTGGATGTGGTTGTTTCTGGGGAGCTGAAAAATGTTTTTGGAAACTTCCAGGAGTAATTACAACTTCAGTAGGGTATGCTGGTGGGGATAAAAGCAACCCAACATATTATGAAATATGTACCGGTTTAACTGGTCATTCAGAAGTTGTAAGAGTAATTTGGGATAAAAGTAAAATAGACATAAGTGATCTATTAAAAATGTTTTGGGAATGTCATGACCCTACCCAAAAAAACAGACAAGGTAATGATATAGGAACCCAATATAGGTCATCGATATATTATAAAAATGAAAATAATAAAAAAATAATATTAGCCAGTAAAGAACAATACCAAAAAGAACTAAATAAAAATAATTTTGGATTAATTGAAACAGAAATAAAAAAGATTGATACCTATTATTACGCAGAACAATATCATCAACAATATCTTGCTTCAGAAGGGAGCAGACAGTATTGTTCGGCTGCACCAACAAAAGTTAAATTAGGATATTTTCTTGGAAGTAATTACAAATTAAAAGATGATATTTGGGAAAACTTTAATTGGGAAGTTGATCATTGTGTATTGAGATCTAATAACAATCCTATAAAGAACAACAAATAAATCCCTCTAATCTTTATAGTAATAAAACGGGGCGTAGCGCAGTTTGGTAGCGCACCACTTTGGGGTAGTGGGGGTCGTGGGTTCAAATCCCGCCGTTCCGATCAATTATCTTCATCATTTATAAGAGATTTATATAGCTTATAAGAACTTATTCCCACAGCTATGAAAGTAAATGATGAAAAAAAAGCTAAAACTATTATGGTAAGGTTTGAAACTTCAACTTCACCTAGCTGGAAAGATATAAAAATATTCATAAAATACTTTTTTTAAACCATATCATAATTGGAAAAAATTTTTTAAAACGAATTATAAATTCAAAAGAATTACGACACCAAATACAATCCTATAAACAATAAATAATTTCAAACCATTTGAAGAAAAATACCTTAGCAGAAAATTGATCGCAAACAACGAAGATACAAATGTAGTAATAAGACCAACAATTAGTGGATAAAAACTTAAAGAATTCAATTCATTAAAAGAAGAAAAGAACTCAACAATAGCCGCAAAAGAGATGGCTGGTATGCCTAGAAGAAAGGAGTATTTGGCAGCATCACCTCGTTCCCAACCTGAGACAAGAGCGGTAGAAATAGTAATGCCAGATCTTGAGACACCTGGGAAAATGGCAAAGGCTTGCGAGAGACCTACAAGAAAACTATCTGAGTATCCATGATTTTTTAAATTAATTGAACCCTTTTTTGAAATATCTGCTATGTACATGAAAATAGCCATCAGGAAGGAAACTAATGCTATTGATAGATTTGAATAAAAAAAATTATCAAAAAAATAAGGAAAAAATACTTTTATAGTTCCGCCAAGCATCATAATTGGGATAGTGCCAATCAAAATTGATTTAAATAAATTTTTACGTACTAAATATTCAAAAGATATTTTTGAATATTTCCTTCTTAAACTAAAAATATCATTCTTAAAATACCAAAAAAGAGCCAAAACACTTCCAAACTGAATAATTGCCGACAAAGAGGGGCCTGGATCCTCAATCCTCAAAAAAAGTGATATAACTTTTAAATGAGCTGTACTACTTACAGGAATAAATTCTGTTAAACCTTGAATTAAGCCATATAAAATAAATTTTAAATATTCCAAAAAATTTTTAACGACCTAATTAATTAATAGCAATTTAAGATATCCAATTTACATTTAATAAGTAAAAGCTAATATAAAAAAGCGAAAAAAAAACCTTTTTTAATAATATTTTTTCTTTTTTCTTTATTCTTTTCTGATCCTTTAAAAGCTAATTATTGGTTAATTATTGGAACTTATAGACAAGGACCAGGAGGTCGACCAGAGGTAAGTTGAATAACTAGTCCATCTTTACATTCTATTCCAATAAAAGACATTAATACATGTAATAAAGCAGGGGGGGAATTACAAATGATATATATAAGCCAGTTTGGCAATTTGATAGTAAATGGACCTGTGTATTTAGTGGTGATCAAAAATTAGTTTATCTTTTAACATCATGAGCACAGCCATCTCCCTTGTAATTTTCACTTTCATAGAAATCATTTTTTGTGCCAAAATAAACTGTAAGTAAAACGAAAGGCAAACTTAATATAAATAAAATAGTAGTTAAATCCATAATTGAGTAGTTAAAGAAATGAAGTTATTAAAATTCAAGGAAACCAGCAATTAATTAAACTCACCTTTAATAGTCTGTTGGACCTTTTATCCCAAGATAAAAGAAAGCTACTAAACCTAATAAAAGTAAGACTCCAGCAATAGCTGCAGAAGGAACAAATCCACCTACCGCGAAGGATGAAAAATGATACATCTCTAAATACTAAACTAGTTAGATAATATCAATAAAAAATATGTATTTGTTAAAAATTTTGACTCGAAGACAATTAAAATATTCTTTTTCTAAGCCACTAAAGTCGAATCTTCATTTCCTGATGAAACTCGTATTCTCTCTTCCAACTTAGGACCATATAATTCATTTCCCCATATCTCAACTCTTGAATTGTTTGGAGCCATAAAGGTGAGAATGTCAGTTGGAAATAAAACTCTCTCTAAAAAAAAGTTTGAGGGACCAATACATCTCAAAACAACCATTCTGTTACCCTCATTTTTGTAAGAAAACTCAACCATCCCAAAACAGCAAAATATAAGTAATTAAACATCATTTATAACTAAAAATAATGTATAAAAAATTACTGAAAAAAAAATAAATTCAGAAATTTCTCAGATTTAATCCAGCCTCAACTAAATTTCTTTCTTGATCAATTAATAACAACGCATAAGAATTTAATATGTCAAAACTTTTTTTTGGAATAGATACATTAAGCATTCTCAAGAAATTAGATAATTTTTCATCTTGAAGTGCATTTCCTTTCTTTAAAAACATTTCTTTTTCTTGATTGATCTTCCAAATATTCATATATTCAAATTTCAAAGGCTTAAATTGCCAAATATTGTCTATTAAGCTCCAAACATCTATATATTTATTTAAATTACTTTGAATCTTTAATCTGTAAGAAGATTCGGAAGGACTCAACTCTGGTAAATTCATATTTTGCTGATTAATATCAATAGATAAAGGTTCTATTCCCAAAAACCATCCCTCAATAACCAATAAATCAGGATTATCTAATCTCCAATGAGATCTATCTCCTAAGCCATTTCTCAAGGATTTATCAAAAACTGGCACATTTAATTCTCCGTTTAATTTCCAATTTAATAATTTTTCGTACATTAATTTAACTGAGTGACTTCCAGGAAAACCTCTTGAGACATTCCATGGATTATTATTAATAGCTAATTTCATTTCATCTGATGGGAGGTAAAAATCATCAATTGAAATAACAGCAATTTTGAAATTTAATTTTGACGATATTGCTTCCAGCCATTTACCTAATGTTGTTTTGCCTGTTCCAGGTAGAGCTGAGATCCCAATTATTTTTCGATCAGAAAAATTATGGTGAAATTTATAAGCCTGTGATAAAAGGGGCAATGCCAAACCCCAAATCCAATCATCATTTACCTTGTTTTTCCAATATTGATCAATTGAGAGAATATTTTTTTGATTATTCCAAAAATCAAACCATTCATCCAGGGATTCCCAACCAATATCAATAATTAATTTTTCAAAGTTATCAAGAGGAAAATTAATATCTAAATCTTTCATATATCTAAAAAAGTTTTCGCTTTTTAATCAATTTATTGATTTCATTTTTCCAACCATATCCATTTGGTTCAGAAGCTAAAGTAAATTCCAAATCTTTTAATTGATCTAGTAAATTTAAGTTAGGTCCATCTATTCCAGGAATAACAATTTTAATATCTGAGTTTAAAAGTAGAGGCAAATCATTTGGAGAATCGCCTAAACCTATAATTTCAATATTTTGAACATTTGCATATTCTTTAAGTGCATTTATTGCTTTACCTTTGTTCGATTTTGTAGATAATAAGTGACTCATTCTATTTCCCTTAAAAATATCAACATTGAATTTTTTACAACAGATATTAATTTTCTCTTCTAAATAACTTGGCGGATTTAAAAAAGGCATGCTCCAGTGCCTATCACGCATTAAGTTCAATGAGTTACCTTCTAAACCTGTAAGCTGTGTGGCTTCTTGATCAGTGAGATTATTAAGAGGAGTAAGTATATAATCGATTTCATTAGAAATAAAATTTAAGATTTCTTCAAGAGATTCGTATTTTATTCCAAGAATAATTTCACCATTTAGTCTTTTAAGAGATTCACCATATATTGCTGCACCATTTTCAACAATATAAGGATCCGTCAGGTTAAGTTCCTTTCTAATAACTTTTACTTCTGAAGCGGTTTTGCTTGTACAAAGAATTACGGGAATAGATAATTTTTGTAGTTTTTTAATAGTTTCTTTAGCAGGTGATAAATCATATGAGTGATCCATTAAAGTACCATCTACATCACTTACTACCCAAATAGAAGAATTTTCTATCATTTTTATAAAGCACTAAGCCAAATTACTTGAAAAGGATCAAGACTAATATTTTTGCAATTGTATTTAGTGGATGTTAAAAAATCATGGGTATTGAAATCATTATCAATTATTTTTGGTAGATCATTATCATTCAATTGATAATTAATTTTATTTTCAGTCATATTATGGATTGCAAAAACTGACTCAGGACCTTTACCTCTTTTGATTACAACAATATCACTTCTACCTTTAGACAAACATTTCATTTGTGAACAAGGGTGAAATTGCTTTAATTTTGATCTGACATCCATAGCATTGCGAAGATATTTTAAGTTTTTATTAGCATTAGATTCAGGATTATTTAAAACGGCTAAAAGATTTTCTGATTTAAACTTTTCTCTATTAAGGTCTCTTCTTTGACCTGTCATAGAAAAGCTCTTGATATCATTTTCTGAAGCTAGTAATGCTGGCAAATAAAATGCAGGAACCCCTTTGAGAGCCATTACTAATAATTGACTCAAAATAAATCTTTCATATTGAAATCTTTTAGCATCTCTACTGGAGTCTTCCATTGCACTCCACCAACTAATATTCAATTCATAAGGTTTATCATCACCATTTGATAAACGTCTATGACTTACTAATCCACCTCTTTTTTCACAATTTATTAATAAATCTTTAATTCTCTGCTCATTCATTAAACCCTCAAGAGCTCTTAGCCCAACGCCATCGTGCGATGCTGTGAAATTAAATAAAGTAGTATCTTTAGGTAATATGGGCCAATCAAAAATCCATGAGTTTAGAATATCCGCCCTTGAAGTAATAATTGCCTCTAGGAGAAGAGGAGGCAATGGGAAATTGTATGCCATATGGGCTTCATCATCAGGAATCAGATAAGATAGATTTTCCTTCTGGGGAACATTAGTTTCAGTTATTAAAACTCCCTCATCAAGAAGATTATTTAAAAGAACTCTTAAGAGTTTCACAATAGAATGTGCTTTCGGCAAATGTAAGCATGTTGTCCCTGATTCCTTCCAAATAAAACCTACAGCATCAAGCCTTAACCATTTAATCCCATTAGATAAATAAGTAATAATTAAATTTAAGAACTCAAGAGTCATTTTTGGATTATGCCAATTCAAATCAATTTGATCTGGACCAAAAGTTGTCCAAACTTGCTTAGGGCCATCTTCAGTATTTATTTGAGAAAACAAGGAGGAACTTCTTGGTCTAACTACATTTGACCAGTCAAGATTTTGTTTTGGTGAAAAAACATTTGATATACCCGGTTCTTGGCATTTAATAAATTGTTGAACCCATGGATGAGATGATGAAACATGGTTTAGTACTAAATCAGCCATCAAATCATGATTTTTAGAAATACTTTTAAGATCATTCCAACCACCAAATTTTTCTTCTAAGGAATCATAACTTGAGACTGCAAAACCTCCATCACTTGTAGATTTCAAAAAAGGAAGAATATGTAAAACTTTAGAAAGACTGCCAAAATGTTTACATAACAACTCATTAAGAGTTGTTAATGTTGCTTCGCCATTTTTATAAATACTATCTGCATAAGTTATCAAAACCGAATGAGATTCATTCCACCTTTCCTTATCTCTTTTTTCTTCATAAGCAGATTTCTCTGAGAAATTATCTAAAATCTGTAATAATTGATTTGAAATAAAATTAACTTCTTCTGTAGTATTATTTGAATAAATTGTTTTTAGCAATTTATCAATTTTTATTCTATCTATTTTTTTCTCTGAATCAATTTGCTTCACTTTGAAAAAATCAACGAAGTATTAATACTATTCTGCACATCAATTAGAAAATGGACTTTCAACAAGGGTTAATCACAACAATACATGAATATGGAGTCACAAGAAATTTACTTAAAGAATTAAACAAAAGTCTTAAAAAAAGATCAACTAGTATTTTAATACCTTGCTTATATGAAGAGTTTGAGCGTCCAGCATTAAAAGACATAAGAGAAGTTTTAAAAGACCTTACAGGCTTAAATGAATTAGTTATTGCTCTCTCTGCAAAAACTGTTGAGCAAGTTAACGCAGCAAAATCATTTTTTGACTCAATGCCATTTCCAGTCCATGTTCAATGGACTAATTCTCCCTCTGTAATAGAACTATTAAAAAGTCAAGAAAAAAATGGGTTAGAACTTTTAGGAACTCCAGGTAAAGGATGGGCTGTCTGGCAAGGTATAGGAGTTGCGACAAGAAAATCAGAAGTTGTTGCTCTTTTTGATGCTGACATAAGAACTTTTAGTTCTTTGTATCCATCAAGAATGATACTTCCACTTCTGGATGAATCATATGGAATATCATATGTAAAAGCTTTTTACAGCAGGTTATCGTTAGAGACCAATCAATTACAAGGTAGAGCAACAAGATTATTTGTGGGTCCCTTATTGGCAAGTCTTGAGCAATTAGTAGGGAAGGGTCCCTTTTTACAATATCTTCAATCATTTAGATATCCATTAGCAGGTGAGTTTGCTTTCACTAAAGACCTTGCTATGAATTTACGAATTCCTTGTGACTGGGGTTTAGAAATAGGTTTATTATCAGAGGTTTATAGAAACGTAAGAACTTCAAAAATAGCCCAAGTTGACCTAGGTTTGTTTGATCATAAACATAAGAATATTGGCGGTTCTTCTAAAGAAGGATTACAAAAAATGTGTAAAGAAATACTTTCAAGTGTTTTAAGAGGTCTCATGGAGCATCAAGCAGAGACTTTAACGAGTACTCAACTAGCAACATTAGAAGTTCTTTACAAAAGAGTTGGAGAAGATCGGGTAAAACAATTTGGACTAGATTCAGCAGTTAATCAACTTCCATACGATAGGCATGAAGAAGAGCTATCAGTACAAAAATTTGCGAAGCTATTGAGACCGGCTACAGAAGATTACTTAGCTTGCCCTACGACACAGCAGTTACCAAGTTGGTCAAGAGTTCTATCTTGTGAGGACAAACTGCAAGAAGATTTGGCAATTGCTGGGTCAAAAGATATAAAAACAACTAAAAAAGAATTAATTAAAAACTTCTAAAGTAAAAAATACCTTTGAGCCATTGGGACTTCATCAAGAGGTTCACAAGTAAGAAGTTCTCCGTCAGAAAAAACTTCATAAGTTTGAGGATGAACTGAAATATTTGGAAGCTTACTATTAAGTTTTAAAAGTGATTTATTGATATTTCTGGTATTTTCTACAGCAATACATTTCTTTTGTAAGCCTAATTTATTTGGAATATTTTGATCAATTGAATTTTTACTTAAAAAGGTAAAAGAACTCTTAATTAGAGATTGGCCGAAACTTGCAAACATAGGTCTACCATGTACAGGACCTGGAGTAGGTATTGAAGCATTTGCATCACCCATTTGTGACCAAACGATAGATCCTCCTTTAACAACTAATTCAGGCTTTACCGCAAAAAAGGAAGGTTTCCACAATGCCAGATCAGCAATTTTACCCTTTTCTATAGACCCAACATGTTTATCAATACCATGAGCTATTGCAGGATTAATTGTGACTTTAGAAATATATCTCTTTACTCTGTAATTATCGTTTCTATCAGAATCCTGCGAAAGCGGTCCCCTTTGGACTTTCATTTTATGGGCGGTTTGAAAAGTTCTTGTAATTACTTCACCAACTCTTCCCATAGCTTGAGAATCACTAGCAATAATTGAAAAGGCACCTATATCATGCAAGATATCCTCAGCTGCAATAGTCTCTCTTCTGATCCTTGATTCGGCAAATGCAATATCTTCTGGGATTTTAGAATCTAAATGATGACAAACCATTAACATGTCAAGATGTTCTTCTAATGTGTTCCTTGTATAAGGTCTTGTTGGATTAGTGCTACTTGGAAGAACATTTTTTTCTCCACAAATTTTTATGATGTCTGGCGCATGACCTCCACCTGCTCCTTCGGTATGAAAAGTATGAATAGTTCTTCCTGCAATAGCATTGATAGTATCTTCAACAAAGCCTGCCTCATTCAAAGTATCAGTATGAATACATACTTGTACGTCAAACTTATCTGCAACATTAAGACAAGAATTTATTGTGGAGGGAGTCGTTCCCCAATCCTCATGAAGCTTCAATCCACATGCACCCGCTTCAACCTGATCAATAAGATTGCTCTCGTTTGTTGAGTTTCCTTTTCCAAAAAACCCTAAATTCATGGGAAATGCTTCTGCAGATTGAAGCATTCTTGAAATATGAAAAGAACCAGGAGTACAAGTAGTGGCATTTGTGCCAGTTGCAGGTCCAGTTCCTCCTCCTAACATGGTTGTAATTCCGGAGGCTAATGCTGTCTCAATTTGTTGGGGACAGATAAAATGAATGTGGGTATCTATTGAACCTGCAGTGAGAATATGACCTTCTCCAGCTATTACTTCTGTTGATGCACCAATAACAATATCGACATTATCCTGGATATCAGGATTGCCAGCCTTACCAATTTCAAAAATCATTCCATCTTTTATACCCACATCAGCCTTAATTATTCCCCACCAATCTACGATCAAAGCATTAGTTATTACGGTATCTACAGCTCCATCAGATCTTCTTACTTGAGACTGTCCCATTCCATCTCTAATAACTTTACCTCCACCGAATTTAACTTCATCTCCGTATGTAGTTAAATCCTTTTCTACTTCTATAAAAAGTTCGGTATCAGCAAGTCTTACTCTATCTCCGGTAGTGGGTCCGTAAGTTTGCGCATAAGTATTTCTGTCAATTTTGTAGGACATAATTTTAAGTATCTAAAGAACCGTTAACCAATGAATTGAAACCATGTGCAATTCTGTACCCTGAATAAGATACTAATTTGACATCAGTTGTATCTCCAGGTTCAAATCTAATTGCTGTTCCTGCAGGAATGTCAAGACGCATACCAAGTGTTAATTCTCGATCAAAAATTAAAGCCTTGTTAGCTTCAAAAAAATGATAATGAGATCCAACTTGTACAGGTCTATCTCCAGAATTAGAAACTTTTACTGTTTTAACTTCCTTACCAAGATTTAATTCGATTTCACCTTGTTCAGGAATTATTTCGCCAGGAATTAAATTACTCATAACTAGTTAATCGGATTGTGGATAGTAACTAACTTTGTCCCATCTGGGAAAACTGCTTCTATTTGGACTTCATCAACCATTTCAGGAATCCCCTCCATAACTTGTGATTTTGAAAGCCAAGTAGTTCCCTCTGACATTAATTGACTTACACTTTTTCCATCTCGAGCTCCTTCAAGAACTTGAAAACTCAAAAAAGCAATTGCTTCAGGATAATTAAGCTTAAGACCTCGACTAAGTCTTCTTTCAGCTAAGAGAGCAGCAGAAAAAATCAATAATTTATCCTTTTCTTGAGGTGAAAGATGCATAATAAAAAATTAATCTATAAATTCTTAAAAAAGGTTCTTTCTGAACATAATTAATAATTCATAGAATCTTGTAAAGGCCATACACCTTGATATTTTGGCTCACAAAATCCACTAACAGACCTAATTTGTTTCCAAATACAAAAAAAACATTTCCTAGCTTCTTGAGAAGAACTCCCCAGGAATCTTACAGAGATTCCATTTTCAAGGATTCCAATAGATAAATTATTATTAGTTTCATTGAAAATCTTTTTTATATTTCCCACAAGTTTATTTATTTTTGACGTAGAAAAATCTTTTTCGCAAATCCAAATTAAAGAACCAAAAACAGGCATGTAATCCATACCTGACTTGGCCGCATAACTTGCCTTAGATAATTCAATTTGATCAACATATTCCCAATCATCATATAAATCATTATTTCTCATAATTTCTAATTTAGACCTAAAAACTCCACTCTCAATAGATTCTCTAGAAGAAGATCTTCCAAGTCTTATCAAATCAGTAAATAAAAAACTTGAAGTTTCTGAAATAGATACTTTAAACTTTTGCTCATATAAACCATTTGCAAAGATAATTGTTTCTTGAGGGAGATATTCCAAATGAGAATTATCAAGAATATTTATGAGATTTTTTTGCTTTGAAAAAGTTCCTTTAGGATTGATTTTAGATATCCCAACTGATCCATATACTTTCTGAGCTGAAGAAGTAGTCAACAATACCTTGGAGTTTTTTTCAAGATTTACCTCAAACTCAAGTAAATCGCCGCCAACCAATCCCCCTGCAGTATGCAGAACAGGTAAAATGCACCTGCCCTCCTTATCATGAGTAGACTTTAATAACTTGTAAGGAGAAGTTGATTTAGATTTAAAGATTGTTTTATCAACATTTCCTAAACTTGCTTTATTATTGAAAAAATTTAAGAAACAATTACCTTCCCAAGAAGTTTTAATCATAAATTGTTTTCTTTAATTACTAAATTAAAGTAACCAAAAATTTTGATTATGAGAATGAATAAACAAATTGTTGTAACTGATTGGATTAAGGAAAAACCAAAATTAGGTTCATTTTTAAAACTTACCCTAAGTTCAGATGAAAGAAGAATCTTACGAGGAAAAAGATTAACTGATTGTGATCAAGAAATAATTTTACAATTACCTAGAGATGGCAAATTAAATGATGGAGATATTCTTTCAACTAATGAGTCCAATTTTTATGTAGAGATAATTGCCAAAACAGAAAATTTAATTGAAATAAGTTCAAATTCTAAAATTGAACTTATTAAAACTGCTTATCATCTTGGTAATAGGCACGTAGAAGTAGAAATCGAAGAAAGCATTCTTCTAACAAAAAGTGACTATGTTATTAAAAATATGCTTCTTAATTTTAAAGTTGATTTAAAAAATACGAAAAAAAAGTTTTTTCCGGAAAGAGGTGCCCATAGTCATGAGTAAAAGTCACTTATTAAAATATTTATTAATAAGTCCTAACTTACCAGTTGGAGGATTTTGTTATTCGGAGGGAATGGAGAGTTTTCTTCATAATAAAAATTTAACAGATTCAAATTCGGTAAAAGAATTAATCATAAGTGAACTAGAAATTGGTCAGATAAGACTAGATGCAAGACTTTTACTAGATTTTTTTGATATTTTCAATGAGATCAACGATCGCAAAAATTTAAAAGGTAACTTGCAAAAGCTAATGAGTTTGGATAAATGGATCCTCTCATCAAAGGACTCTCTCGAAATTAGAGAACAACAAATTCAAATGGCAAAATCTCTCTTTGATTTAACCAAAGAATTTGGATTTGAATATCTATATGAAAATAATAAAAAAAGCTCCTGGTCATTAGCGTGGAGTTGGGCTTGTTATTGTTTTGAAATTACCAAGTTAGAAATGGTTGAGAATTTTTTCTATGCGTGGAGTGCAAACCAACTTAGTGCTGCGTTAAGAATTATTCCTATTGGATCCACAAAAGCACAATTAATTCAGAGAGACTTATTAGCAATAATTTCAAAAGTTTCTAAAGAAATTATGGACAAAGAAATCGATGACATCTATTTTGGCAATGTAGGTTTAGCTATGGCACAACAAAATCATAATGACCTTTATACAAAACTTTTTAGAAATTAATTTATGAGCAGCAAATTGAGAGTAGGGGTTGCTGGGCCTGTAGGTTCAGGGAAAACTGCATTAGTAGAGACTCTATGCTTAAGCCTGAAAAAAAATTATGAGATAGCAATTGTCACAAATGATATCTACACCAAAGAAGATGCTAACTTTCTAATAAATAAAAAGGTTTTAGAGGAAGGAAGGATTATTGGCGTGGAAACAGGAGGTTGTCCACATACAGCGATAAGAGAGGATTGTTCATTAAATAAAAATGCAGTTTTAGATTTAGAAAATAAATATAATCCTTTAGATTTTGTTTTTGTAGAAAGTGGAGGTGATAATTTAGCATCTAGTTTTAGTCCAGAACTTGTAGATATATCAATATATGTAATTGATGTATCTGCTGGAGACAAAATTCCTAGAAAAGGGGGGCCAGGGATAACAAGGTCGGATTTATTATTAATAAACAAAATTGACTTAGCAGATAAAGTTGGTGCAGATTTAAATATTATGAAAAGTGATACTGAATTTATGCGACAAGGGAAACCTTGGTTTTTTACCAACCTAAGTATAGGCATAGGAGTTGAAGAAATAACTCAATTTTTAGAATCACATATACCCAACAATCGAAAATAGAAAAAATGTTCATTACTAATATATTGGATTCAACAAAAAGTTACGACTGATACAAAACGAATCCTCACTCGTTAATAACTTTTACTTTATCCCCCTAACGAGGGTCAATTACCTAATTTATCCTAATTCATGAGAATTTCAAGGCGTATTTTGGCAGGTTTAGCTACTGCCTCACTTGCGGTCACAGCAACTTCGTGTGGTGGAGGCGGAACCTCCGGAAGTTTCGATGACACAGTAACCGTTGGTATTTTGCATTCGTTATCCGGAACAATGGCTATCTCTGAATCAACTCTTGTTGATACAGAAAAAATGGCTATTGAAGAGATAAATGCTGCTGGTGGTGTTACAGTTGGCGGCAAAAGCTACAAAATAGAATACATAGTTGAAGATGGTGCATCTGACTGGCCTACTTTTGCTGAAAAATCAAAGAAACTTATAGACCAAGACGGAGTTCCTGTCGTATTTGGTGGATGGACATCTGCAAGTAGAAAGGCAATGTTACCTGTCTACGAATCAAAAGATGCGTTTCTCTACTATCCAATTCAATATGAAGCTCAAGAATGTTCTAACAACATTTTCTATACAGGAGCCACACCAAACCAACAATCTGAACCCGCTACAGATTTCATGTATAAGCGTTCTCCCGCAGCTGGTGGAGATTTCTTCCTTGTAGGTTCTGATTATGTTTTCCCAAGAACTTCAAATACAATCACAAAAGCTCAGGTAAAACAGTTAGGCGGTAAAGTTGTTGGAGAAGATTACCTTCCATTAGGAAATACTGAAGTTGCTCCAATTATCTCAAAAATCAAAAAGGCGCTTCCTGAAGGTGGAATAATCATTAATACACTTAATGGTGACCAAAACGTTGCATTCTTCAAACAGATTCAAGACGCAGGTATCACACCTTCGAGTGGCTACTACGTAATGAACTATTCAATTGCTGAAGAAGAGATTAGTACGATTGGTCCTGAGTTCCTTGAAGGTCACTATGGCGCTTGGAACTACATGATGTCAATTGATACTCCTGCATCTAAGAAATTTGCTAAAAGTTTCAAGAAAAGATGGGGAGCAGATCGTGTTGTAGCTGATCCTCAAGAATCAGCTTATAACATGGTTTACTTATGGAAACAAGCAGTTGAAGATGCTGGGACATTCGACGACAACGCAGTAAGAGAAGCCCTAGTTGGACAAAAGTTTGATGCCCCACAAGGTCCGGTTGAAGTTATGCCTAACCATCACTTATCTCAAACAGTAAGAATTGGAGAGATTAATGCAGAGGGTGGCTTTACAATTCTTGAAGAGACAGGAGTTGTTCTTCCTCAAGCATGGAACCAAAAGCATCCAAGCTCAAAGGGATTTGCATGCGATTGGACAGATCCTTCAAAAGGAGAAAAGTATAAGCTTTAATTTAATTAAAACCTATGCTTCAAAATAAAAGGAGGTTAACACCTCCTTTTATTTTATATAAACAAATATTTTCTTTTTCAAATTGGAGTTACTTCTCGACAGTCTTTTTAATGGTGTTGCAATCGGATCTGTACTACTTGTTGCTGCATTAGGTCTTGCGATTGTTTTTGGTCTTATGGGTGTTATTAATCTTGCCCATGGAGAACTTATGATGCTTGGGGCTTACACAACATACGTTACACAATTAATTTTCAAATTACCTATATTAAAACCCTTCTACAATTCATACATAATAGTTTCAATTTTCCTTGCTTTTATTGTTAGTGGAGTAGTAGGCATTCTCCTTGAAAAAACTATTATAAGGAAGCTTTATGGAAGTCCACTAGAAACTCTTCTCGCCACTTGGGGCGTTAGCTTAATTCTTCAACAATTTGTCAGAAGTGTACCATTGGCTTATGGGACCGGTCTAGTTATAAGTCTTATAATTGGTTTATTTTTACCAACAACGTTTCCTCTAAAAATTAAAGAATCAATAAATTTCAAATATTTTAAATTTAGTTCTTGGATATTGGCTGCTTTAACTGGGGTTCTCACCGGTAGCGTTATTTCATCTACTGTAAGCAAACTAAGTAGAGCGAGTGCTCGTAATGTTGATGTAACGGCTCCCTCATGGATGAGAGGTCAAGTAGAAATTTTAGGAACTGCATTTCCTAAAACAAGATTAATGATAATTGTAATTACACTTATCTCTGTAATAGCAATAACATTATTTCTAAATCAAAGTGCTTGGGGGATGCGTATTAGAGCAGTTACTCAGAACCGACAAATGAGTGACTGCCTTGGTATATCTACTGAAAAAGTGGATATAATTACCTTTGGAATAGGATCTGGCTTAGCAGGAGTTGCTGGAGTAGCAGTATCACTATTAGGTTCTGTAGGACCAAATGTTGGCGGAAATTATATAGTTGGTTGTTTTATGGTTGTAGTACTGGGAGGAGTAGGAAATTTATTAGGAACAGTACTTGCTTCCTTTGGAATAGGAATAATGACGGATTTAATTGGAGCTGGAAGGCTCTTATCAATATGGCCAGATATGCCTTTACCACTCTCAAACACAATCAACTTTTTTGCTACAACAAGTATGGCAAGAGTAATGATATTTGCATTAATAGTTATATTCTTGCAATTTAAACCCACAGGTTTATTTCCTCAAAAAGGCAGGATGGTGGAAAACTAATGTCTCTAAGTAAATTTAAATTTGATAAAAGAATAGTATTATCATTCTGGATAATATTAATAGCTCTAATTATTGCAGCACCAACCTTACTCCCTGTATTTAGACTAAATCTTCTTGGTAGATACTTATCTTTGTCCATAGTTGCTCTTGGTGTAGATCTTATCTGGGGATATACAGGTTTACTAAGTCTTGGACAAGGTATATTTTTTGCATTAGGTGGATATTGTGCAGCAATGTATTTGCAAATAACCAGCTCTTCTGAATTCCCAAATAATATTCCTGAATTTTTTGCTTTATATGGTGTTGAAAAATTACCTTTTTTCTGGGAACCGTTTAAATCGCCAATTTTCACATTCTTCGCTATCTGGATAATTCCAGCATTGGTTGCAGGTTTAATTGGATTTCTAGTTTTCAGGAATCGAATCAAAGGGGTTTATTTTTCTATACTTACTCAAGCTTCTCTTCTTGTATTCTTTAACTTCTTTAATGGACAACAAAAACTTATAAATGGAACAAATGGATTAAAAACAGATGTAACACAACTATTTGGTCAGATGGTAGGTTCTGAGTCCATGCAAAGAATATTCTTTTGGATAACGGCCATACTAGTAATAGCCTCATGGTTTTTTGCAAAGTGGGTAGTTAGAGGAAGATTTGGGAATATTCTTATAGGAATAAGAGATGATGAACCAAGAGTTAGGTTTACAGGATATAACCCAGTTATATTCAAGACGATAGTATTTTCTATTGCTGGAGGTCTCGCTGGAATTTCGGGAGCTTTATATACTGTTCAGTCTGGAATAGTATCACCTCAATTTATGACAGTTCCCTTTTCTATAGAAATGGTTATATGGGTTGCTGTTGGAGGTAGGGGAACTTTATTGGGAGCAATACTAGGAGCAGTTTTCATTAACTACGCAAAAAGTCTAGTAAGTGAAGCTTTACCTGCTAGCTGGATGTTTATCCAAGGAGGGTTATTTATCTTAGTTGTAACAGCTCTGCCAGAAGGGGTTTTAGGATGGATTCAAGGAGATGGTCCTAGGAATCTTCTTCAAAGATTTGGTTTGAAAAGGAAGATTGAAACCTATCCAAGCTTAGAAGTTAACAATAAGGAGGGGAATAATGAATAATAATAAAGATCTTCTAAATTTAATAGATATTACTGTTAGTTTCGAGGGTTTTTTAGCTCTCAACAAACTTAATTTAAATTTAAAGAAAGGAGAATTAAGAGCTGTAATAGGACCCAACGGGGCAGGTAAAACAACATTTCTTGATGTAATAACTGGAAAGGTTAAGCCAACAAAAGGTGAAGTAATTTTCAAAGGGAAATCTTTAGTAGGTAGAAAGGAGCATAAGATTGCTCGACTTGGAGTTGGAAGGAAATTCCAAAGTCCAAGAATCTTTGAAAATCTAACAGTTAAAGAAAATCTTGAAATATCAGTGTCAACTCCTAAAAGTCCCTTAAATCTTATAAATAAAAGTATTAAGGATGAGCAGCTTAATGAGATTGAACGTCTTATGAAGATTGTCAATTTAGCTCAAAAAATTGATTCTAAAGCTGGTTCTTTATCACATGGCCAAAAACAATGGCTCGAGATAGCCATGTTATTAGGACAGAAGCCAGATTTAATGTTAGTTGATGAACCTGTCGCTGGTTTAACTGATGAAGAAACTGATCTTACAGCTGATTTATTAAAATCATTATCTGGAGAAAATACTGTAGTGGTAATAGACCACGATATGGAATTTATAAGAAGACTTGATAGTAATGTTTCAGTATTAAATCAAGGCACAGTATTATGCGAGGGGACAATGGAAACTATTCAAAAGGACCAAAAAGTTATTGATGTTTATCTAGGAAGGCCTGAGGATTAGTTATGAAAAACTTACTGGAAATAAAATCATTGAATACATATTATGGCGAAAGTCATATTCTCAGAGATGTAGATTTAAATGTTCAATCAGGAGAAATGGTTTGTTTGATTGGAAGAAATGGAGTTGGCAAAACAACTTTATTGAAATCACTTATTGGTTTGTTAAGACAAAAAAAAGGCGATATTTATTTGATTGGCGAAAATATCAATAGAAAAGCACCTCATCAGAGGGCGAGGAAAGGAATGGCTTACGTTCCTCAAGGAAGAGAAATTATTCCATACCTATCAGTTGAAGAGAATCTTATGTTAGGAATGGAGTCGCTGCCAGGTGGATTATCTAAGAACAAGAAAATAGATCCATTTATTTATGATCTCTTCCCAATCCTAAAAGATTTTCTACAAAGGAAAGGAGGAGATCTCAGTGGTGGACAACAACAGCAACTAGCTATTGCAAGAGCATTGCTGGGCAAACCTAAACTACTACTACTTGACGAACCAACAGAAGGTATTCAACCGAATATAGTTTTAGACATAGAAAACGCAATCAATCAGATAATTAGAGAT
This sequence comes from Prochlorococcus marinus XMU1404, assembly GCF_017696175.1. Lineage (NCBI taxonomy): Bacteria > Bacillati > Cyanobacteriota > Cyanophyceae > Synechococcales > Prochlorococcaceae > Prochlorococcus > Prochlorococcus marinus. The sequence continues at coordinate 253,762 of NZ_JAAORE010000002.1, forward strand.
AAAGGTATTGGTGTTTTATTAGTTGAACAACACCTGCATTTTGTAAGACAAGCCAATAGATATTATGCGATGCAACGTGGAGGTATTGTTGCTAGCGGAAATACTAGTGAATTGAGTCAAGCAGTAATTGATAAATTCTTAAGTGTTTAAATAAATTATTATTATGAATCACTAAAAAGATTTATTCATATTTCACATCTTATAAGGTCAATACTGTTTGGATGTGCATTAATATACTTATTAAATTCCATAGCAAGAGTTCTAGCCTCGAATGCATCAAAAGCATAAAAACAATTTTCTAATCTAATATTTTGATAGTCACGATAATGAACAGTATATGGTTTAAGAGTATTATTTTTTATCATTTTAATTTGCAAAATAGCAGTAGTTTATATTTCAACAATGCATAAGTTTTTGAATTAAAAGTATGTCTTTTGTTGTTATCAATATATATTTAATTATTTATGTATTTAAAGACACTTTATTAAAGGGTAAAAGTAATTAATTCCTTTTTTTTTTATTTTTAGAATAATGCTTATTACCTTCTATTAAAAAAACAAATTTGGACAAAATAAAGCCAAAAAATGGGACCCATATCTTTTCATATAAAAATTTCATAAAAAATTAAGCAGCCAGTGAATCTTTATCACTAAATTCATTTGTATTTATTACCCTCAAATCTATTGAATTAAATATATGTTGCATGAGTAAGAAATCAAGTTCACCTTTCAATAAATCAACCTCGCAATCTAATAGATCATCAACAAAATCATCAAAAGTATTTGAATAGGTAGTCACGACAAAAATTTATTTTTGTCATTATCATCGTATAAACAATAAAAGTCAACCAAATATATAAATAAAAATAGTAGTTACTAATAATTAATATTTAATTAACTCGAAGTAACCATTTTTATTCAACAAGTATTTATCAAACCATAAACTTAATAGATTATCTAAGCCAATACCATTCATATTATTTATTTGAGAAGTCTTATAGTCAGAAAGTGCAAGCAGTAAATAAGGAAAAATCATATCAGAAACCCCTTTTGGGAGTTTTTCTAAAGGCACCCCATGTGCTCTATCCCATAAAATTTGCATATCTTGAGAAAACAAAGAGCTCCAATAACTAAAGTTGCAATATAATTTTTCAGGAGGCAATAGATTTATAGATAAATTTGGGAATGATGAATTCATAACAATTTGATAATTTATGGATTAATTGATTTCAGTGCTTTGAAACGGGAATAAATACTTTTAATTAAGAAAATCTCCAATAAATACACATTAAAAGTAACGCACAGTGCATAACTTTGCAACACTTTTAATTATTATAATCATCCATCATTTTCTGAAATTTAAGAAAAGTTAGAAACTTTTTATAAGTTTCCGAATCAAAATTATCTGTATCAGACTTTTTCAGATTAGTTGTTTCACCAGTTTTTTTATTAAATATACCTCTTTTATCAAGTGCTTCCTCAACTAAAATACTAATTATTTTTGAATTACTCAAATTGTTCTCCAGACTCAATTTATCAATTATTTTCATCACATCATCCCTTGGAATAAAACCAACTCTTTTTTTCTTAGTAGGCATCTAAAATTAATTTAAGGTTCAGCACTTGACTGTAATAAGTGTTGCACTATATTCATAATACGTCAATCAAATTAAAATGATTTTACCGACAACCTTATTTTTTGTAGCAATTGGATATCTTTTTTACAATTCAAAAAAAGAAATCTTGCAAGATTATGAATCACCCTTAGAAAACACAAAAGAGAATGATGATTTATATAAAGACTTAGAGGATCTTTTTATATAAGACTTCTGAATCATACTTTAAGAACTTTGTTTCATAACTAAAGCAATGCAAAACATTTAAGCATAATTAGAATATAAAAAAAAATACTATGACTGTTCATCAAGAGTACGAAATAAAAATCAATCTAAATGAATTGATAGAGAAAAGGATCCCTTGCTGTGATTTGCTTCATCCACAGCATTGTTTAACTGAAAAACAAGTCTCTGAAATTGCACATGACATTCGTATGGATTTAAATTTGCATGATCTTTATAGGCAGGTAGATCAGCACATCATGAAATATGTTAATGCGGCTGGCATTGATAACAAAGATCATTGGGTTGAACCACAACTTCCAGATTTGGAAAGAGATTTAAAAGAAGAAGTAGGTATAGAGTTTGATTAATCCTTTTTTTTAACTACTAATATATGTATTTTTTTTCTAAATCATCTATTAATTTATAAATACTTTTAGCTGATCTTTTTCTTTTCTTGAGAATTGTAAAAACTATAAATGCAATAAATACTATGATAATAGGGGTGAAAATTATGAATTCATAATTCATAGCCATCAAATAATAATGATCTAATATTTAAGTTATTAAAATGTGCAAATCAATAAAATAGGTACTTTATACAAATTATTTTCACAATAAAAAATTAAGATTTCCTATAAAAAAAAGAAAGTATAAAAAATTCTTTATAGATTATTTACCAAACAAAATTTAATACTAATGCTAGTGATTAATTATTTTGCCTTAACAATCAGTGAGATGGGGATTGGTAAAATGGAGTTAGCCGTTATTGGAACTGTAGTTTTATTATTTCCAATATTGTTTATTTATGCATCTAAAAACCTTGATGCAAAGGGGGTTTTCGAATGGATGATGGAGAAACCCAATGATTGGATAGGTAAAAAATAAAACTTTAACAATATCCTCTTTCTAATCTAATTTTAAATTTTCTAAACTACTAAAAGCAAAGTCATAAATTTGGCACTTATTTTCTAAATCATTAACTATTGAATTTTTTAGCAGAGAATAATCTATCAACTTATTGAGTTTATTATTTTTAAATTCCTTATTAGTCTCTCCAGTAGCAAATGCCAAAGCTCCTTCATAAGAAATACCGAATTTAGTAGTGTTACAGTAAGTTCTAGTGAATTTATTAGAAATCTTTTTAGTATATTTCTCAATACTTTTAGAGGTTACATCTACTGAGTAAACTGGACTACTAAACAGAAGAAGAAAAGTTAGAGTAAATATCGCAAAAACTTTTTTGATCATAATATTTCATGAATTGCAAATTTAATATAATTAAGAATTACTAAATGCTGATAATGTTTTATTAAAAATTATAGAAATTGAAAATTTTTATTTGATCAAGAGATATTTCATATTTTGGAACTTAAAAACTCTCTAAATAAATATCTTATAGTTTTAAATTTTTTTGATAATATTTTTTAAAAAACGCTTTATTGCTTTTGACATAATTAAACAATACATATCAATAGTTACACAAACCAAAAAATTCTTAAGTATTCAATAAATAATTATCCAAAAGTAAATAAATTAATTATTAAATATATATATTGAGCTATGGAAATGTATTTGAACATGAATTATTCTTTATAGTAAGAAACAAATACAAAATTAATATGACATTACCAGAATTTATATATGCTCCTATTGATGGCGGAACAATACATAAATATGAAATTAGCGGTGGTAAGAGAAAATTCTTGAGATTTATAGGTTGTTATTTGGGCCAGTGCAATTTCCACAAAAATATTGATGATGCTATTGATTACATAAAAAATTTGAAAGAATCACAAAAGATACAAAAAACATGAAATTAATATACATAAATACTACAGGTAATCAGTATTTTTAAAGAACTACATAATTATTGCTACAAATAATAGAGAATTTTCTTTTTATAAGAAATTGATTATTTACTTGAGTTATAGTTCCCAAAGATAAACAGTCAATTAAAAAAAGAAATTAATTTATGGAAAACAGACAAATTAATTTTTTTAAATCAAAAGACTTTAATACCGTTCTTAAGCCATTTAAAAAAGGAACGGTAGTAAAAATTGACTCATTTGATGTTAGAGAAAATCAAAATGAATTAAAAGTTGGTTTATTAGGTTGGTATGCAATTTGTCCCTCAAAAGAACTAAAAAAAAATAAACTCCATTATTTTTCACTCTATGAGGAGCCGCTTGTTCTTTATAGAGATGAGAATGAAAACGTTAGGTGCATAAAAAATATTTGTCCACATAGAGGGGCTTCCTTTTTTGGAGGAACATTATCAGATGGAGTAATAACCTGTCCATATCATGGAGCTAAGTTCTCATCTGGGGGAAGTTGCCAAAATCTGGATAGAATCACATGCAGCCATATAGTTGATAATAACTACGATAACTACGCCAAAAGAATTCATTTATCTCAATACAAAACTTCAGAAATAAATGGATATATTTTTGTACAATTTTCTAAAAAATCTGAGACTGATTTAAATAATATAAGTGAAGATACACCTATAAGTAACTACGAATTATATGAAAATGGTTTTTCACATAAGGATTATGTCTTTGAGGAGGTATTAGTTGATTTCAAATGTGATTGGTCAAGGATTATCGAAAATCACTTAGATATCCTTCACATCTTTTGGGTTCATGGCGATACTATCCCTGATAAAGATGTTAATAAAAACGTACTAGTTAGTTTTAACCAGAAAATTAATATTAATCCTAAATACATTGAAAGTATTTATTTTTACAAGAACGACCCTACAAAAGAATTTATCCGGATTAAATACATTCCACCTGGAAGGATATTAATTTACAAAGGGGATCCTTCCTCATCAAGATATTTACAAGTTTTAGACCATATACCACTAGGTAATAACAAAGCAAGAGTAATAGTTAGACACTATAGGAAGTTTTTAAGAAATAAACTACTTAATAACCTCTTATTATTTAAAGAAACTCAAAGAAAAATTTTTTATAAGATATTTGATGAGGATTATATGATTTTAAAAACACAAACATATAACCACAATATGGGATTTATTAGTAAGGACGAAATAAAATTATTGGGAGAAGACAGAATAATAAATTATTTCTGGAAATGGTACAAGAAGTCTGAAGATAAAGATCTACCATGGAAAAATATTAATAAAACCCAAAATCTTAATGTATATGACGAAGTAATATTGAAATATCCACCTGAAATAAAGAAGTTAGAAAATATAAATAATTTAGATATCATAAGAAAAACATTTGTACGATTTGCTGCTCCTTTAATATTTTTTATGTTAATAATATAAATTTATGAAGAAAGTAAATAGACCTTCGTGGTTGAATTGGCTTTATCTTTTTATATTTATTTTAAGTTCAATTCAATTGGTTATATTTTGGAGTAATAAGTTTTAGTGGTTAATAATTTTTGGTTTGAGGCAAAAAACATAAATTGTTTTAAAAATGGTGTTAGAGTAATTAAAGATTTAAATCTAAAGATATCGCATTCAGAAAATGTAATATTAATTGGACCAAATGGTTCAGGTAAATCATCCTTAATAGAGTTAATTAATAGAAACATATATCCAGTAATAGCGAACGAATCGAAACTAAAAATATTTGATAAAGAACTTATAAATCTATGGGAACTAAGAAAAAGAATAAGTACTGTAAATAATGAAATTAAAAATAGAATAAATCCATATCTACAAGTTTTTGATTTAATTTTAAGTGGATTATATGGAAGGTATTGTTACATACAAAATAAATCTGAAAGTGACTTTTATAAGGTAGAAGAATTTATGAATAAAATGAACATAAAAAATTTATCTAATAAATATTTTTCCTATTTATCAGATGGAGAAAAACAAATTTCACTCATTGCTAGGGCGTTAATAAAAAAACCAGATGTCTTAATCCTAGATGAACCAATTGCAAATTTAGACTATAAATCAAAGTTTTTTATAGTAGATAAGATTAATGAATTATCAAAATTAAATACCAAAATTTTATGTGTAACACATGATATTTCAATGATTACAGAAATTTATGATCGTGTCATAATGCTAAAAGATGGTAAGATAATCGCTGATGGTTATCAAAATAAAGTTATAAATCGTGAAAATCTTAAAAATTTATATGGTATTGAAGTAGAGGTAACTAAAAAAAATGGATATTGGAATATAAACAGATTATCTAAATAATAATTATAAAAATAACTAAAGCGATAGCAATAAATACAAATTTTTTGCTTTTTAAAAAAGAAGAGGATTTATTTTTAAATGAAGAAGAGCCACATCTCGAGCACACAATCTTACCCCCTAAAGATCGATCTGAGACGAATGAAGAACATCCACAATTAAAACAAACCCTATTTAAGCTCATCTATAATAAAATTTTAAGCAATTTTAATTTAATTATATTGCTTAAACAATGTAAAGAAAAACTTCAAATTAAATATGATAATGAGAATCTATTGCAATAAGGTTTCTTTTAGTGCATAATTGATAATAATTCTCATTATCATATTTAATTTAATGAATTTCCATAGTTATGGAGAATCCCCCTCAAAATCAGTAAGGATAATAACTGGACAATCCGTTTTAATTGACCCTTCATCAAGACCAAAAGGTACATGTCTAGAAGTAGAAAATGGAATTGCTAGAGTTTACTGCCCTTGCGAAGAAACGGAAGGTATGACACTCGCTTTCTTACAATCAGGGGATCAATTAAGAACGGACCTTTTATGTAGTGAGGGTGTCTGTGTTGAGGCTTTAACAGATTTATCGTTTCATAGTAATGTAAATATTGATCCGAATATTGGTTTCGATGCAGTTAATGAATGGACTTTACAACTCCTTAGAATTAGACACTTAGGTAATGCAGAACAGCGGTTACAAGCGCTGTTTTCAATACTAGTAAATCGTTTAGGTAGAAGATGTGGCCAATGGTGCGAGTTACCTTTTAGGTTGACTCACGAGAGGATTGGTGAACTAATCGGTTCTACACGGGTAACATCAACAAGATTAATTTCTAAATTAAGATCATCTGAGTTATTACTAGCTCCTATTGGAACCCAAACAGTCAGTGTTGCGCCTTCTTTTATTGAAACATCGCCACTATAAGAACATGAAGGAATCACAATCAATTACTAACAACTTGCTAATGGAAGTAGATGTTCTATCAAATAGACTCAGAAATATAAAACAATCTTTCAAAACTACCGATAATAAAGCTTTGAAAGAAAGGTTATTTTCTGAAAATAAAAATATTTTTAAAAGAGTTAATGAGATCTATAAAATAGCTGAGCTCTTAAATAAAAAAAATAATGAGGAAATTAACTTTTCTAATTTACTTGTTGAAATAACTAAAAGAACTTTGAATGAAAGTAAATTTAAAACTAATTTATTTTTTCTTTAAATCACTATCTATCAATAAGATTGCAGAAGGTTGATTAGAAGCAAACTTTACTTTGCCAAGTATATTTGCGAATTCATCTTCTGATTTAGTTTGAGCCTCAACAATTGGATCTAAAAATACGTTAGTTCTTGTATCTGAAATTCTCTCTGCAATAGAATAAAGTTGTTGTAAAGATGAAGTTAAATCAGCCTCCATGTTAAAAGAATAAGAAATAAGATCTTCTATTGAATCCCATGTTTGAACTGGTGCAGGAATTTCATCTAATTTTACGCTTTGTCCTCTTGCGATTAAGTAATCTGCAAATTTCTGGGCGTGCTCCATTTCACCTAGTGATTCACTTAGAAAATGAGAGGCAAATCCATTTAAATCACGTTCTTGAAACCAAAGATACATAGAGAAATATTGAACATTGGCATATCTTTCCATCGTTAGATGTTCAAAAATGTTATCCAATAAACTATTGTCTATGGGTTGAGCAACTGCTCTTCCAGACGGTCCAAAATTAATTAATTTCTTAGTTGTTAAATTATTTTCATTCATTTTCGAATTAGAAACTATATAAATAATACAACATTTTGTATAAATTAGTAATTGATTAATCCTTTAAATTAAATAAAATAATATGATAATGAAAATCAATCGCAATACTATAAATGAATATAGAATACAGTTTTTCTGAACTGCTATTAGTTAATAAAATATATTCAAGTAAAAAAAAGAAATGTAAAAAGAAAAAATGCTCTAATTGGAAGGGGGGTAAGTGTAATTGCCTATAATTAAAAATTATATATATACCTTATGTGCTCCAGGATATAAAAAATAATAACTATTTTTATTAATAGAAAGAGAACATTTATCACCATAATTTAGGAGATTATTAATATCAGTTCTAACCCTCAATATGTCTTCATTAATAGATACTTTATATATAAGATATTCTCCAAGAAATTCTTTAGATATTACATTGGCATTTCCAGATTCTGATCTTTCAATTGAAATAAATTTAGGCGAAATTGACATACTATCGATATACATTTTGTTTAATAGCCCTGAACTATCTATTTCCCCTAAACATGAAAAAAATGTATTACCTTTCTTTTTAAGATTAATTATATTATTTCCTAAAATAAAACTACTAACAAATTTAGTTTTGGGATTATTTAAAAGGTTAATTGGTCTATCAATTTGATGTATTTTACCTTCATTCATAACGGCAACTTTATCGCAAATTGACATAGCTTCTTCAGGATCATGAGTAACCATTAATCCACTTGCATTACAACCTCTTAAAATGTTTGGTAGTTCACTTCTCAATTTTAGTTTGACATGCATATCAAGACTACAAAATGGTTCATCTAATAAAATAAAACCTGTACCTGGAGCAAGAGCTCTTGCAATAGCGAGTCGTTGTTTTTGGCCTCCAGACAATTGATGTGGGTATCTTCCTACAAAACTATCAAGACCAACAATATTTAATAAGTAGTCAACTCTAGTTTTATCTTTCTTGTTCTTCAAACCAAACATTACATTTTCCATAACAGTTAAGTGCGGGAAAAGTGCGTAATCTTGAAAAACCATACCAATATTCCTTTTCTCAGGGCAAAGAATTCTTTTGCTATTTGAAATCTCTATACCATTTAGAGAAATCTTTCCTAATGAGGGATATTCGAAACCTGCGATTAATCTTAAAAGAGTAGTCTTTCCACACCCGGAAGGGCCAAGCAAACCTAATAATTCACCATTTTTAATTTTCAGGTTAACTTCATTCAATATCCAATTTGAATATTCTTGATTATCATATTTATGATGCAAATCATCAATTATTAATGCATCATTATTCACAAAAAACTACTTCTTTAAAACTTTTAAACTAGCAGAAAATAATCACTTAAAATATTTCTTGTATAATTTTATACACCAATCAATCTGTCAAATTAATGAAAAAAACTGAAAGAGTTGAAATAATTAGAAAAGAACTTAAAAAGCTATATCCAACACCTCCAATACCTCTTGAGCATTCAAATGCATATACACTTTTAGTCGCAGTAGTTTTAAGTGCACAATCAACTGATAAGAAAGTTAATGAATTAACAAAAAGCTTATTTAAAGTTGCAGATAACCCAGAAAAGATGGTGAAGCTTGGTATTAACGGTATTTATGAATATATAAAATTTTTAGGACTATCTAATCAAAAATCAAAGAACATTTATAACCTATCTAGACTATTGATAGAAAAACATAAAAGTATAGTTCCAGATACCTTTGAAAAGCTTGAATCTCTCCCAGGAGTGGGTCATAAAACAGCATCAGTTGTAATGTCACAAGTTTTTAAAATCCCCTCATTCCCAGTGGATACTCACATACACCGATTGTCACAAAGATGGGGGCTATCAAATGGAGATAGTGTAATTAAAACAGAAAAAGACCTGAAAAAAATATTTCCTATTGATGAATGGAATACCTTACATTTGCAAATAATCTTTTACGGTCGAGAATACTGCACAGCAAGAGGCTGTGATGGAACAAAGTGTTATTTATGTCGTACACTTTATCCCAAAAGAAAAAAGAAATTTATATGTAAAAAGCCATGAGAAATATATATAATAATTTAATTACTTTTTTATTATGAAAATAGCAATTACTGGTGCATCGGGGAAAACAGGTTATAGAATTTCTGAAGAAGCAGTTAAAAAAGGATATAAAGTAAGGCAAATCATTAGAAAGAACTCAAAAGTTTCAGAAGGCCTTAAGAGTCTAGAAACAATTAGAGTTTCATTAGATAAAAAAGAGGATCTAGATAAAGCTTTAAAAGATATTGATGCTTTGATAATTGCCACTGGTGCGAGAGCTTCTTTAGATTTAACTGGTCCTGCAAAGGTTGATGCACTAGGTGTATACAGGCAATTAGAGAGTTGCAAAAGGGTAGGTATTAAGAGAATTATTTTGGTAAGTTCACTTTGTACTGGTAAATTATTTCATCCCTTAAACCTGTTTGGGTTAATTCTTATTTGGAAGAAAATAGGTGAAAATTACCTACGAAATTCAAATTTAGAATGGACTATTATTAGACCTGGAGGATTAAAGGAAAGTGAAGATATTAAATCAGAAAATATAAATTATTCAAAAGAGGATACTCAAATTAATGGCTCAATCCCAAGAAGATTAGTAGCGAAATGTTGTATAGATTCGTTAAAAAACAAAGACTCCATAAATAAATTAATAGAAGTAACAAGTTCAAGTAAAAATAAAAAGATATCTTTTAAAAAAGCTATGCAAATGATTTAAAAAATGTAAATATATAAAATAAAAACTTATGAAAATAAACCCAAAAATTGACGCATTACAACTAATGCTCACTGACTTGAGAACAAGAAATGAACCTATAAGACATAAGGCTGCATTTAAAGGTTGTCAGCCAGAATTTCAAAGTCTTGTGTCAAGGTTAATAAAGCAGTTAGAGGAAGAATTGATTTCCGAAAAGCTTATAAATCGTGATATTTAAAAAATTAAGATCATTTAAATGAACTTAAATTATCTAATTTTACTTGTTCTGATAGTTCATCATATCCTCCAAAAAATTTATTATCCAGAAATATTTGAGGGAAAGTATTGTGGTTACTTTTAAACATTATTTTTTGAAAGCTTTCATCATTATCAATTAAAGTAACTTCATGACAGATAGATAAAGAATTAAGTAACCTAATTGCTCTTTTAGACCAAGGACAATCTTTTAAAATATAAACTTTTACTCGTGATTTATTTTTAAATAAATCATGACTTGAGATATTAATAATTTTTTGTTCAAAAGAAATTAATAATATATCAGTACCTTTTTTTACAATACATCCCTGCTCAAGATGCCCGCCAAAGACATTACATCCCTCATCTGCAAAACTCAAATGTAAATGAACATTTCCTTTATTAAAATGACCGTTTAGAGATACTATCTCTAGATTTCCTTCAAATTTATTTATCTCCTGATTTCCTGGGCATTGAATACAAACTGTTCTAAGATTTCCAACCACTCCAGAAACATAACCGTATAAATTATTCAATAAAGAATATTCTTTAATTGAATTTTTCAAATCAGATTCTGGAGATAGCTTTAGGCTATGAGGCTGCATTAGATATTATTAATAATTTTGTAATATAAAACATCATGAATCACAAAGAGAAGTTGAGTTCATAATCTTTAGGATTATAATTTAAATTTAATCTCGAAATTTAACATTACTATTATTAATAGTAGTTTTCAAAATTAAGTAAGCTTCTTGAGACTGTAATATACTTTTAATATAGAAAAATTAATTTGTTAACTAGAAAAATTCTTCAAAATTTGTCATTAAATATTCCTAACTTATTATCGATATCTCGCCTTTTCCTTGTATTTCCCCTAATACTTTTTTTAGAAATTGATAGACCTTTTTATGTTTTTATTTTGATTATTATTGGTGGTTTAACTGATTATTTTGACGGGCTAATTGCAAGAAAATTTAATCTTAAAACAAGATTAGGAGCTATCCTTGATCCCTTAAGCGATAAAGTATTCTATTTGATTCCTTTAGTTTTCCTTTGCAAAAATAATTTAATACCTTTCTGGTCTTTAACATTAATTTTATTTAGAGAATTAATAATATCTAGCCTGAGGAACCTTGCAAAAGATGGTTTGCCGGCATCTCAATTAGGAAAGTTTAAAACATTTTTCTTTTTTATTTCAGTAATCACATTCTTCTCGCCATTAAAAATAGGTTTATTGGACAATTTAGCTTTAGTTTTTTATTGGATGGGATTCTTACTGACTTTTTTCACTTTATTTGGTTATTTAAGAATTAAAAAGAATCCTATCTGAATTTTTTTCAAACCCCTCATTCTTTTTAAAATTAAAATCGTTCACAAAACTATCCTTTAACCCATTAAGCAAATCAAAATTTGGTTCCCAATCCAAATCATTCTTAATCTTAGAAATATCAGTCTGATAATGATTTAATCTAATTGGAAATCCCTTTCGAGATTTTGGATCTAATTTTTGATAATCAAATGTTCTTAATGAAATCTCATTTTGGTTTAATCCAAGAACTTTTGCACAGAAATAAATCAATCCCTTAATAGTAACGCCTCTTTCACCTGAACAGTTGTAAATATTATTTTCAGAATTTTCAAATTTTATGCACCTAATCATTACATCAGTAAGATCTGAAACATGTCCAAGCTGAGTGATTAAAGACCCGTCCCCAGGGATTGGTATGGATTTATAAGTAAATAACCTTTCAAAAAACCAATTTTCAATTTTATTATAATTTCCTGGTCCATAAATATAAGTAGGTCTAAAACTTGTAAAAGGAATTTTTTGATTTATCAACCAATTTTCCGTCTCAAACTTTCCTTTGTGCCGACTATCTGGGTCAATCGGATCATCCTCAGATAATGGTAATTCACAATTATCTTTATAAACGCCTGCAGAGCTGACATATATATATCTCTGGAAAGAGTTATCTAAATTTTCTATAAGAAGTTTAGTTTGTTTTAACTCTCGTCCAGAGATATCATAAACGACATCATACTTTTCATTTTTTAGCTTAACTATACTTTCTAAATTATCCCTATCCCCCTTAATTAAATTTGTATTTTCAGGATTAGCTTTATTACCTCTCGTAAAAATATCTATATCATGATTTTGATTTAATAACTTTTCAACCAAAGACTTTCCAACAAATCTAGTGCCACCCATTACAAGAATTTTCATATTCAAAAAATATTTAACTGAAGTAGTAATCTTAAATAGGATTACATATTGAATAGTACTACTAAGAAGTAATTAATGAAAAGGATGTTTCTATGGAACTAATACCAGCTATTGATTTAATGAATGGCAAGTGCGTAAGGCTTTTTAAAGGTGACTTTAATAAAAAAAAAGATTTCAAAAAAGAGCCTCATGAGCAAGCAAAATTTTGGGAAAGCGAAGGAGCAAAATATATTCATATAGTTGATTTGGATGCTGCAAAAACTGGATCCCCTGCCAACGATAAATCAATAAAAGAGATTGTGAAAGCTATTAAAATTCCTATTCAAATAGGTGGAGGAATAAGGTCTAAAGAAAGGATAGAACAATTATTTTCTTATGGTATTGAGAAAGTTATAATGGGGACTTCTGCAATAGAAAATAAAGAATTAGTCAAAAACTTATCAAATAAATTTCCTGGAAGGATAATTGTTGGTATTGATGCAAAAGACGGAAAAGTTAGTACAAGGGGGTGGCTCAAGCAATCTAATATTTTAGCCAAAGACCTTGTAAGAGAGTTTTCTTCATTTAAAATCGCAAGTTTTATTGTTACGGATATAAATACAGATGGTACTTTAGAGGGAACTAATGAAGAATTCATAAAAAGTATTCTTGAGATTACAGATATCCCAGTGATAGCCTCAGGAGGTGTTGGTTCGATTTCTGATTTATTATCTTTAGTAAAATTTGAAAATTATGGACTCTTCGGTGTTATTGTTGGTAAAGCTTTGTATGAAAATAAATTTACAATTAGAGAAGCGAATAGTGTATTGTCATCTGAAAGACTATCTGACTATGATTTAAAAAACGATTATAACGCTTAAAGAAGATGAAAATTGATACCTCTAGAGATTAATGGAAAAAGTTAATCGCTATGTGATGGAGTAGAACTAAACCAGTTATGGAAGATTATTAATAACCAATATTATTTCTAGGATTAGTTATGTAAATTATTAGATTTAGAACATAATTAGCAGGCAAGTTTAATGGCTTCAAAAGAAGTAAAGCCATACCTTGAGTCAAGTTAAATCCCTTATCTTCCATATATAAAGAAGAGTCATACATATTCAGTATAAATAAACTGTCAATTACAAACAAACAATGATTAAATTTAACATAAGAATTTATTGGAAAAATAATTTCAAAAAAGTCAAAATATTTAAATACTATTATTAAAAAATTTTATATCAGTACTGCTTAATTTTATGTTCATGAAAGAATAGATAATCCTCGTAATAAATACAAAAACACTAAAGTTTTAAAGTTCTTAAACATCAATGAACTATCTCTTTGCAAGTAAAAGATTTAAAGCAATAATTGGTATTGGCATAGTTGCTATAAGTATTGGTGCAATATCAAAAAAAGAAATTAGTTATCCGGCAGGAGGATGCCTGAAAGGGGTTCAAGTATTTACTTTAAAAAAGGAAATAAATAAGGACATTATCTAATAATCTTATTACATTATTCTTAATTATTATATCCAGTCAACTTTAATGATTAGTTGAGTTTTCGTTAGTATACCTAGAATTATTTTCCCCATTGATTTCCCAGAAGAAAAACCATCAATCTTTTATCAATTTACAATTGAATTTGTGAGTTTTGATGTCTTTTGAGACCTCTAATAAATTAAGTTACTTATAAACTTCCTTTCCATAAGTTAAATTTGATTAATGAAATTAGGACTCTAAATATGCAGAATATGTAACTACAAAATTATATTTAAGTTAAATAAAAACTCCATAAATTCTTAGTGACTTTAAGAAGTAAATATAAATCCTCTCTCAAAATAAGAAAGGTATCTGAGCGCAGTATTTGGTAAATATTAAAAAAGCAAAAAATGAGATTAATAAGCGTTTCATATATTTACTACTTTTCTTAAATGCTTTCTAACTATTTTATCAAGCAAAATACCCATAACTTTGTTTTATGTTTCTGTATTTGGTGCAGATTTTCTAGAACATCACATATTTGATCTAGGGTGTCTTTATTTAATTCAGTTACCGCTATTAAGATATAAGGTATTAATGTTCCAGTTTAGTTCACAAGTAGATATACATGATTATTGTATTAATTTTTTTTTATTGCTATTTTTTTAATGCGGGCTAAGGTTCATTTCTCCACGAGGATTTAGTCCGCTGAATTTTAAGGAGTCAATTAATTTTAGGATTCATTTTTTAGCTATTACTTAGAAATAGTTTCACAAATATTTATTATTGCTTAATTTCTATTTTACATAGTAATTTTTTTTCATATGCATGATAGAAAGTGTAACACTTCTTATTCAAAAATATTGTTATTTTGCTTCATAACTTTCTTGAAATATTTATACTCAATAAATTCTTGCATCATTTTGATATTATCAGAGATTGATTTTTTATTGACTTTATAATCATCGCTATTACTTGTAAATTTATTACTTTTAGAGAATGGTTCTTGATCAAAGGAATCATTGATTAAAACTTTTTGATTACATTTATTTATTGGGAAAGAGTCCCCTAATACACCTCTAGACCTTAATGCTTCTTCAACCAATAAACCTGTGATTTTTGACTGACTAAATTCATTAGCTTTACACAATTTCTCAATAATTTCATGAACTTCTTCAGTCGGCAAAAAACCAATTCTTTTCCTCTGAGAGGGCATAATAATAAATTTAAGTGTCACACTTGCGCATTACAAGTGTTGCACTATATTTGATTTAAGTCAACTAATTTTTGTTATGTATGTATTGATATTACCTGTCGGATTTATTCTCTGGTATTTAGCTTACGATGCAAAACCTATTATTAATGATGAAGTAACACTTCACTGGAAAGAGAAGAATACAAATAAAAGAAATAAACTTATAAATATAATTAACAAAAACTTTTAAAACTGACTGCCAACAAATTTTGACCATTCCTTGTGTTTGTAATCTAGATCTGAGATTAACTGTTTTTGATAATTATATTTGAGTTGATTCTCGTTAAGAGATTTTTTGGTGATCAGCATCTCTTTGGAGAAAAAATCAGGATTATTAGTACTTTCAAATTTCTTTTTGATATCCATTAAAAAAATTAATCTATTATTTTTATATGATTTAACTACCTTTAGTCTTAGAATTTTTATATTATTTTTATATTTACTTAATATATAATTTTGGCAAGTTTGTAAAAATAATTAATTTATTAAATAAAAAAGGCTATATTAAAGAAAACTTATTTTTGACTTATGAATATTAAGGAGAGAGGAATAACTGTTGGAGATTTACTAATTACATTAATAATAATCCTCACTACTACAATATTATTAAAAACATTTAACAAGGATAAGAAAACAGCAGTTAATAATATTAATCAAGAAGAAGTATCTTATGAGAAAACTTCGTTACCAAAAATCCATTTAAACATTATGCCTAAATAATATATTTCTAATTTTTATTTATTTAATATTGAAAACTCATAATTAGCACATATATATTAATTACCTGATCTCTTATTTAATTTTTTTGTATTTAAATCTAGGCAAATTATAGTTTAAATTGCATAAGTAAATTAATGAAATGTTTTTGAGCTTTCCCATTTTAAATTATCCTTTAAATCATTGATATCACTTGATAGATAAACTAAATTTACCATTTGCAGGATTTGTGTTTTATCTAGCCTTTCAATAGCTATGAGTTTGTTGAGCATTTCTAAAACAGATTTATCATTAATATTCATTATCGATAATGCAAAAAACAAAGCTACTTTAATAAATAATTCTATCTTAAAAATTTAAAATTACTACTAAAATTTTTAACATATTTGTTGCTGAATATAAAATATAAATATTAATTTTTGAATATAACACTCTTAATATCAAGTCAAATTATAAAGCTCACTTTCTTATAAATTCGTTTATTGTAAAAAAAAAAGAAACATACAAATGAAAAAAGACTCTAGAAAAGATTACATTAATAGAGATGAAGTAAACGAAATGATTGAATCAGCTATTAGAAGACATAATAGAAGATCCACAATAATTTCAAGCGTACTTGGCTGGATCCTAATAGGGGGCTATTCATTTGGACTTTTTCAAGCGGTACAAAATGTCTAACTAATTTTTTCCATCAAACATAACAAGATGGATGATAGATTAATATAAGTTTTAGTATTTATTATGAGGGAATATATTGAAGAAAATTTAACAGTTATTAGAAAATATTTAAAAAAACGAAAAAAAGTTTTATCAAACTTGAATAATGAATCGATAATGTCAGAATTCAAAGAGTGGTCGAAAGATCCTTTGCCGGAATTAGAATCAATATGGACTCTACCCGACTTAACGAGCAATGAAAGATTAAAAAATTTTTGTCGCTCAATAAAGAAAGAAATAAGATAATTTATCAACTACCTAGTTGAATGTGATTTAACTTTAGATAAAAATAACCCGCAAACCCAACTATATTTAACAAAATAACGAAAACCCAAGCTCCTATAGGTTGCTTAGAATCTAATTTTTTTATTCTAATTTTATTCTTTAGCCTTTCAATATATTTAGCCATAATTAAAATTACTGAAAAGAACAATTTTAATTATAGATAGTTGAATTTAAAAGAATCTTAAAAAAAAAGAATTTTACTTTAATTATAATTTTTATTATCAATCCTATTAATTGGATATTTGATCAATTCCTTTTTGAGATTTTTTAAAAGTTTATTATGGTTCAAAATTGTGTATTTCCTTGTGAAGGAATGATGCCATTTCATTGAATTAGAAAAAAACTTGCTAATTTATTATTAATAAAATTATAATGCTTAATACGGTCATTTAGACCATACATAATTCAAATAAGGACAATTATTTCCATGAGCTTAAGAGTTGGACAAGAAGCACCTGATTTTAGTGCTACAGCAGTATATGACCAAGAATTTAAGGAGATTACACTTTCAGGTCTGAGAGGTAAGTGGGTTGTATTATTCTTCTACCCGTTAGACTTTACTTTTGTATGTCCAACAGAAATTACTGCATTTAGTGATAGATATCAAGATTTCTCATCACTTAATACGGAAATACTTGGAGTTTCAGTTGATAGCAAACACTGTCATCTAGCTTGGATACAAACTCCGAGAAATGAGGGTGGAATAGGCGATATTAACTACCCGTTAGTTTCTGATTTGAAAAGAGAAATCTGCCAGGCATACAATGTTCTTAATGATGATGGAGAAGCAGATAGAGGTTTATTTCTTATCAATCCTGAAGGAATAGTTATGCATACGACTGTTAACAAAGCACCTGTCGGCAGAAATGTTGATGAAACATTAAGAATCCTTCAAGGTTATCAATACGTTGCAGCAAACCCAGATGAAGTATGTCCAGCGAATTGGACCCCAGGTGAGAAAACAATGTTAGAGGATCCCAAAGGGAGTAAGGAATATTTTTCTGCGCTATAGAAGGATTAGTAACTTTTAAGTAAGTATTGAGTAGTAAATAATTATAAAAAAATAAAAAATAAACATATTCAAAAAGGGGGTAATATCCTCTTTTTGAGGTCTCCGAACAATCCAATCGCTTAAATTCGATTTATAAGATAAAAAAGACCACGTAAAATAAGATATTTCTATTGCAATTAATATAAAAACATTAATTAAATTTATGTCATTTAAACCAAAATATCTATTTATATGAAACTGATTATCAACATTAATATTATTAACTTGAATATACCAGAGGTAAAAAGAAATCAATATAAAATTTACTAAAATTAATTTTTTAAATAAAAGCATAGGTTTCTTAAAAATTAATAGAATAGAAATTAAAAATATGAATAAACTAAACTTAAAAATATCAGGTTTTTGTATATTGTTTCCTTCAAAAAATAAATTATATATAAGATCAAAATTTATATATATATAATCAACTATTAAGTACGAGAGAAATATCAAATTTGTTGCTACTAAAAATAATAATGCTTTCCCTTTAATTGTTTTTTTACTACAAATATTATTTTTTTTAAAATTATAGTATGTATAGTTATTTATGGAGTTTAAACATATCAAAGATGGGCATATTATGCCGCTCAAATAGTAAAGAATTGAATAAAATGAAAAATCATTAATATTGAATAAAGACAAATTAAACCATTGTTTTTGAACAAATGGAATAATAAGCAAGAATGAAAGTGTAACTAATAATCTCGCTGAATTGTTTTTAATAAGCAAAAAATATTTTATTTTTTTTAATTTAAAACAATTAAATCAAACTTTCAACAATTCAGAAGTTGTTTTTTTGAAAACTTGTTTATCTATAGTTTCT
Organism: Prochlorococcus marinus XMU1404; assembly: GCF_017696175.1. Lineage (NCBI taxonomy): Bacteria > Bacillati > Cyanobacteriota > Cyanophyceae > Synechococcales > Prochlorococcaceae > Prochlorococcus > Prochlorococcus marinus. The sequence continues at coordinate 273,061 of NZ_JAAORE010000002.1, forward strand.
AGATTTAAAAGTATATCAACTAATTTATCTAGTAAAACTCTATTTTTTTTTAATATGTCTATTGAATTATTTAATGAAATCTTAGAAATCTTTATGATTTCATTATCTATTCTTGAACTAGTATTTTCTGCTATGAGAGGCTTTCTTCTAAATAATCCTTCTCCCAAAAACATTTCATTATTAGAGTCCATTGAAATTGGACCAATAATTGAAAATCCAAATTTTGTAACCATTTCTCTCACTATATTTGTTGCATAAGAAATATCATTTATGGAGCATTGAGTTATTTCACTTTCGCCAAAAACTATAATTTCTGCAGCTCTTCCTGCAAGAGCAATCTCAATTTTTGAAAATAATAATCTTTTGGAAATCAAGCCACTAGAAATTACATCTTCATCTGGGCATATTTTTGTATATCCTCCTAGAGATCCAGATCTAGGTAAAATTGTAATTTTATCAACTGATTCAATTCCATTTCTTACAGCAGATACAATTGCTCTCCCTACCTCATTATAAGCAATAATTTTTTTCATATTTGGAGAAGTTATTAATGAACTTCTTAGGCCAATAGTAATTTTATCAAGAGCATTTTCAATATGAAGATCACTGATAAATTTGGATTCTTCTCTTGCACAGTGAATAGCACTCTCGTTCATCAGATTTGCAAGATCTGCCCCAGAAAATCCAACAGTTCTAGAAGCCCAATATCCTAAGTCAACATCGTTTGAAAGTGGTTTTGAAAGTGAGTGAACTGAAAGAATTTTTTTTCTTCCATCTAAATCAGGAAGCATTACTTCTATTTTCCTATCAAATCTTCCTGGTCTTAATAAAGCTGCATCCAAAATATCTGGTCTATTTGTTGCTGCTAAAACAATAATGCCTGAATTATCAGCAAAACCATCTAATTCAGTTAGCAGCTGATTAAGGGTTTGTTCTCTTTCATCATTGCCACCTCCGATCCCAGACCCTCTTTGCCTACCAATAGAATCAATTTCATCGATAAAAATTATACAAGGAGATTTTTCCTTAGCCTTAGAAAATAGATCCCTCACTCGGCTTGCGCCAACACCAACAAAAAGTTCTACAAACTCTGATGCAGATATTGAGAGAAAAGGCACTCCTGATTCACCGGCAATTGCTTTAGCTAATAATGTTTTACCCGTTCCTGGAGGGCCAATCAAAAGAACTCCTTTAGGAACTTTTGCTCCAAGATTTTCAAATTTCTTTGGTTCTTTCAAAAAAGTTATCACCTCTTTTAATTCCTCTGCGGCTTCAGGAACGCCAGCTACATCATCGAATCTGGTATCAACATCATCTATAGTTACAAATTTAGCTTGATTTTTGGTAAAGCCAAAGGCTCTAGAAGCCAATTTGGATGTACTCCTCAAGATTAAGACTAGAGCTAATATAAAAATCAGTAAAAGGCTAATTGAAGCGAACGAATTAGCGGCTGAAGCTTCTTTTCTACTATTGTTAATAGTGAGATCAACTTTATTTTCATTGGCCTTTTCAAGGATCAATTGATCGTTGTAAAGGATAGGTATTTTAAATTTATCGCCATTTTTATAAAGAACATCTATTTCTCTTTGCCTAGGATAGAAAAATATTGATTCTATTTTTCCCGCATCTATATCTTCTAGAAGATCCGAATAACTTGATTTAGAATTTGAATATGAGAATTTTGATCTAAACACTAATCTTTATAAGTGATTAATAAAGCATATATGCTTATTAAAAAAATTGACGTATATAAACAAAATATACTCAAAAGTTTTGGAGATAACCAGTTAAAGGTTATATTATTATAAGGAAATAAAGAAACAGAATGGCTGTACCAAAGAAGAAAAAATCAAAGAGCAAAAGGAACCAAAGGCACGCCGTCTGGAAAGGAAAAGCAGCAAAAGCAGCTCAAAAAGCTATTTCTTTAGGTAAATCAGTTTTAACTGGGAAAGCTCAAGGATTTGTTTACCCTATTGAAGAAGAAGAAGAAGAATAGCTTTTAAGATCCTAATTTAAATGCTTCAAGTATAATTGCATAAACTGCACCTATTCTTAGTTTATCAACTAAGGTCCATAGATAATAAAATTTTGAACTTGATGAAGGCTTAATTCTTATAATAATTTCAATAAAAATGATAATTATTGGAACCATAATTAACTCATTTTTACCTTCAGATATAAATTTTGTAAGAAAATTGGCAAATAAAAAATAACCTATCAAAACAGAAATTAGACTTATAGATTTTGACCTCCAAGTATCACTTAGAAAACCAAAAAATAAATTATTTAATTGGTAGGTAATTCTTGAAAAATTAGTTTTTTGCATTACTAACAGTCATTAAATAATCACTTAAAAAGCCATAGTCAACATATGATTTTTTTAGTTTAGGACCTTTAATTACATTTGCCACATTATTCTCATCACCAAGACTGTCTAAAATACAATTTAATTTAATATTTTCCTCAAGAACTATTGGGATATTAGAAGGAACAAAAATTGTAGGTAATTTAGCTGCTAAGGAAGATTTCAATCCTGGATTAGAGTCTTCGAAAACTATTGAGTTATTTTTCTTTATACCACTTAATTTAATTGCCTTTAAATAAGGAAATGGATTTGGTTTCTTTAATTCAACGTCTTCACTTGAAATAATGAACTCAAAGGGATTGAAGCCATTAAATAGATATTCAACAAGTAGATCAACTTGATTCCTTGAACTTGAAGTAACAATAAATTGTCTTACTTTTTTTCTATGTAATTCATTTATTAATCTAAAAACACCAGTTTTGAAGTTAACGCAACTTTTTTTTATAATTTCTAAGTAATAAAACTGTTTTTTTTCATGGATTTTGAGAATTAAATCTTCTGAAAAGTCATCATTATTCTTTTTAGCGTAGTAAGCTATCCTATTTTTGCCCCCATTTATCTTCAAAAGCTTTATGTATGCATTAGTGTCCCAATTCCAATTAATACCAAGGTCATTGAAAGCATAATTAAAAGCAGGTAAATGAGCCTCTAATTCTGTATTCGCGATAGTACCATCTAAGTCCCAATAAACACCCTCTAGAGTAGTCACCAAGAATAATTTCTATTATCTACGATAAAATACTAGAGCAATTATTGCTGGTCCTGCCAACGCAACTACGGCTAATGGAATAAGTGTTGCCATGATAATGATTATGTTTTGTGATACTATTTTTACAAATAATTAATAGAACTGTACCGATACGTTACAAGATTGAATTAAATTATGAAATCATGGACATGTATAGAAAATTGCGGAGCTTGTTGTAAATTCAATTTGAAAGAAAGAAGAGATATAGAAGACAAGCTAAATAAAGAAGATATCGATTTAATAAATTCAATGACAGCAAAAGATGGTTGGTGTAAAAATCTAGATAGAAAAAATAAAAAATGCCTGATTTACAAAAATAGGCCTCATTTTTGCAGAGTAAATGAATTTTCAACTAAATTTAAAGAATATTTGAAATCTGGGGATAAATTTCTTATAGATTGCTGTAAACAACATATTTCATCAAATTATGGTTATACAAGTAAAGAGATGAAAAGTTTTAAAATTGCAGTATCAAGGAAATGAATAGTAATTTAGAAAAAAAAGAGAACAATATAGAAAAAAGTTTCTTATCTATATTTATTACAACTTTTACAACAATTTTTATTGCTGAACTTGGAGATAAGACTCAGATAGCTACTCTAATGCTTTCTGCTGAATCAGGAAAGCCAATAATTGTTTTTCTTGGCAGTTCTCTAGCTTTGATAACCTCTAGTGTAGTAGGAGTTCTTATTGGTAAATGGTTATCACAAAATATTTCTCCAAGCAAATTTGCTTTATTTGCCGGCGCTTTAATGATAATAATTAGTGTATATCTAGCTTATGATACTTTTAAGAATTATTTATAAATGGTTTTAAGCTTATTACTCTCAACATTTTTAACCGTTTTTGTAGCTGAATTAGGTGACAAAACGCAACTAGCTACTTTGACTATAAGCGGCACTTCAAATAAACCATTTGCAGTTTTTTTAGGATCTTCTTCTGCTCTTGTTTTTGCAAGTTTAATAGGAGCTTTGACAGGTGGGTCTATTTCCAGTTTTTTACCCGAAGTAGTTCTTAAATCAATAGCCTCAATAACATTTCTTATTATTGGTATAAGGCTTTTTAAAAACTCATTTGCTATCAAAAAAGAAGAAAAGGAAGACAAAGAGAAAATTTAGTTTTAAGCTTGGATAAAAGGTGTAATAATGGAGTATATACAAAATAATAAATTTATAATTTTTCATTTTTACCATGTTCACAACATCTTCAATAATTGATAATCTGAGTCAGTCAGAAGTTTTAGAATATAAAAAATTATGCAGATCATTAAAGATAACAAAGAAATCTGATAAGGATAAATTAGATATCGCTTTAATAGCTTTAGAAAAACTTGAAATAATTAATAAAAATGCAGATAATGAATATTCTTGTAGTACAGATAGCAATCATATTCTCGCCAAAATAAGGTGTAGCAGCAAAGGATACTGCTTTGCGGTAAGGGGGAAAAACCAAGAAGATATTTACATTAAAGAAAATCTACTTAATCACTCATGGAATGGAGATAAAGTTTTAGTAAGGATAATAAAAGAGGGCTATAAAAGAAGATCACCAGAGGGAATAGTTGATTGTATTCTTGAAAGAACAAATCAAATACTTCTCTCTAAAGTTGAAATAATAAACAATGATATTTATGCCATTCCTATCGATGATAGGATTCTTTCTAAAATAAAACTCCCAAAAGATGATAAGAAATACATCTACAAATCAGAAAATAAGAACATAGTTAAAGTTGAGATTGATAGATTCCCCATAGGCGAGGAAGAAGGTTTAGGCCATGTAATAAAAGAACTACAACTTAATAATAATGAAGAATTAGATACAGATTTTGTTTTATCTAAAAGCAATATCAACAAGTTAAGCAATGATAATCTTATTGAATATAAGAAGATAGAAGAAAGGGAAAGAATAGACTTATCAGATAAAAACTCTTATTTGTTAAAAAGTTGGAATTCTGATAATTCTCCTATGCTCCCATTGATTCAAGTTGAGCAGGGAAAAAATGCAAGTACTAAATTATGGTTACATACAAATAATCTTGCAGAAAGAATAGATTTAAGTAGTAAAAAATCCTTAGAAAAATTCTTTAATAGTTTTGAATCATTACCCTTATTAAGTAATTGGCAAAACTACCTTAGTAAAGGAATTAGAAATGTATGTGAATTTAAACAAGGTGAAAAGATTCAAGCAATAAGCCTTTGCTTGCATTTAAATAGTGATAATGAAATAACTGATTGGTCTTTTCATCTTACTTTAGTAAGATGCTCTCTTATTATCGGAAGTGAACATACTGACGCGCTTCTATCTAGAAAAAGTAAAACCAGAATAAGTTCACGGATATTAAAACCTTTAAAAGCTTATATCGAGGATTTAGATAAAATACTGGAAATTTCAACTTCATTTAGGCAAAGACATCTATCAGAGGGTAAAATTGAAATCCCTTCGCAAATTAATAAAATAGAATCATTAGATGAATTTTTTATTCACAACCCAGCTGATTATTCAAAAGGATATTTTGAACCATTAAAGAAAGAAGATTGCCAAACATACCTTTCCCCAATAATTTATGAAGCAAATTTAATATGGTTTAAACATTCAAATCAATATGGCTTGAAAAGTGCAGGATACTTCTTAAAGGGATTAGATTACATAAATGCGAATGAAATCATCAAATATTCAGAACTTGTAGATAATAATATAGAGCTTAATGAAGACGGTAATTTATCATTTAGTCAAGTAATTAATATGTGCAGCGATGATAATAAAAAAAGAATCTTATATAAACTTTTAATAAATGAATTCAAAGAAAATGAAGTAAGCCTAATTTCTAAAAATGCAGATAGTGATGAATCAGAAAAACTATTTATTTCACCATGGACATTGCCCGAATATGACTTCACTAATCTCATGAACCAATACTGTATTTTTAATATGATAGTTAGCGGTAAGAAATCAAAGAAGAATAATATTAATGAACTAAATATTATGGAAAGTAATTCATTGAATTTAGTAGATTGGGATATTTTTAATTCATCAATTAAAAGAAATATAGAAACATTATTTAATAAGTTTGTAATAGACAAACTTAATGAATATAAGAACAAAGTAACCCAATATAAATATAATATGATAAGTATAAAAAAAGTAAGAAAGGCAGAAAAATTATTAGGGAATACTTATAGTGGGTTAATACTTTCAGTGCAAAGTTATGGTTTTTTCGTTGAGATATCAGAACTCAATGTGGAGGGTCTAGTTCACGTAAGCACTCTTAATAATGATTGGTATGAATATAGATCAAGACAAAATTTATTGATTGGGAGAAAATCTAAGAAATCATATAAAGTAGGAGATGAAATAGAAGTTAAAATCATTAAAGTCGATATTCTTAAATATCAAATTGACTTAGAATTGACATAAATAAGTTTTAAACAATTTATAATGAATAGATTTAACCAAATAAAAAAAGACTATAGCTTTTAAGAATGATATTCAAGAAAAAGTTTTTATTATTAACCCTTTTTTTAGTAATAGTTTTTCAGACTTTATTATATACAAATAATACTCAGAAGACTTCAATTAGATACTTTAAATGGACTATCCAAGAAATAAATATAGGTAAATTAATCAGTATTTCTTTTTTTTCTGGTTTATTTGTAAGCACATTATTAAATACAACAATTATTAGCTATAAAAAAAATCTTTTCAAGAATATAAAAGAAAATTATGAACCTCATGATAATGATGAAAATATGAATAATAATATGGAGATTCCACCACAAAGGGATATTAGAGATACTCAACCAACAATTTCTGTTAATTACAGAGTAGTCAAAAATACAGAAGAAAATAATTTAAGAAGAGACCAAAATTTTTCAAATAATACCGATAGTAGAGATGATTGGGATAATGATGAAAATGATTGGTAAACAACAGATAATTTAAATCATAAAAAGTGGTTATTTTTTATTTATAATGGAATATATATAGAACTTTTCTTATGGAAGAAAATTTAGAACAAAAAAGTGAAAACTATAGTGATATATCAAACAATACTAGTAATTCAAACTCTGAGCAAATAAAAGAAACTAAATCAGAGAAAGTTTTAAATATTAATGAAAAAAATCTTAATTCACAAAATAATTCTGACTCTAAAGTTGAGAAAAAAGATGGGAATGATACCCCCCCTAAAACTATTCCTGAAGCAAAAAAGGAACTTCCAGTAGAGAAAAAGCCATTCCAAGAATTTATTAATATTCATTTGATTCCATCTATAAAAGAAGAAATTAATCAAAGAGGATTTGAAATAAAGAATATAAATCTCAAAAATACTAATAGACCTATAGCTGGAGATAAATGTTGGGTAGTAAATTGTGAAATTAAAGATACTTGCACCTTTTGGCTTTCTTTTGAGAAAGAGGACATAAGCTCATTAAAAAGTATATCTTTATCCAAACCAAATCAAAAACCTAGCATTATTGAATCGTTCCTTATTGACGAAAAAAGAATCACCCTTAAATTAATTATTTCAAGAGTCCTGCAGAGATTAAATGGACAAAAATTAATAGGAGTTAATTAATAAAACAATAACACCAAGTTAACTTTTCCCTCGAAAATACAAATAATAGTAAATAATAGTATTAATAAATCAAATCAAAGATGACTCGATCAACTATTGAATCAAAAAATAAAAAAGAAATAAATAATGGGAAGGTACCTTCAAAGGAAACAATTTTATCTCCAAGGTTTTATACAACAGATTTTGAGGCAATGGAAAATATGGATTTATCAATAAATGAAGAAGAATTAGAAGCTATATGTGAGGAATTCAGAAAAGATTATAACAGGCATCATTTTGTAAGAAATAGTGAATTTGAAGGAGCTGCAGAAAAATTAGATCCTGAGACAAGAGAGCTATTTGTTGATTTTCTTGAGGGAAGTTGTACTTCAGAATTTTCAGGTTTTTTACTTTATAAGGAGCTTAGCAAAAGGATTAAAGACAAAAACCCTCTTCTTGCTGAATGTTTTGCTCATATGGCCAGAGACGAAGCTAGACATGCAGGTTTCTTGAATAAATCTATGAGTGATTTTGGATTACAGTTAGATTTAGGTTTTTTGACAGCAAATAAAGATTACACCTATTTCCCACCAAGAAGTATTTTTTATGCCACTTATTTATCTGAAAAAATAGGCTATTGGAGATATATCGCAATTTATAGGCATCTTGAAAAAAATCCAGATAGCAAGATTTTTCCACTATTTAATTACTTTGAAAATTGGTGTCAAGATGAAAATAGACATGGGGATTTCTTTGATGCACTGATGAAAGCACAGCCACGTACTGTGAAATCTTTAAGTCAAAAAATCACCATTGGCGGGTCTACCTTTACACACCCACTATTTGACTACTTCCATAGATTTAGATATTTTTTGAATAATCTTCCATTAACATCGAAGCTATGGTCAAGATTCTTTCTACTAGCTGTATTTGCAACTATGTATGCAAGGGATTTGGGAATTAAAAAAGATTTCTACAGTTCATTAGGTTTAGATGCCAGAGATTACGACCAGTTTGTTATTAATAAAACGAATGAAACTGCAGCTAGAGTTTTCCCTGTAGTAATGGACGTTTATGATAAATCTTTTTATGGAAGATTAGATAAAATAGTTGAGAATAATAAGGTTCTTACTGATATTGCAAGCAGTGATGGAAATAAAGTATCTAAAACTTTTAAAAAATTACCTAAATATTTATCAAACGGTTACCAGCTATTAAGACTATACTTATTAAAACCTCTTGATAGCAAAGATTTCCAACCTTCGATTAGATAATCTTTTATACAGAGAAGATTTATAGACTCAAATGCTTTCGTCACAAATTAAATCACATGAAATTGTTTTTGGTAGTTGCAACAAAGATTTATTAGAAGAAATCATTTTTTATGGGATTGGACTTGGAGCTGATTTTGTAGAAATATTTATAGAGAATACTGACAACTCAAGTGTTTTAGCTGAAGAGGATTTTATAACAAGTGTAAGTCCATCATTTGGAAGGGGTGCTGGTATTAGAATCTTCAAAGAAAAAAAAGATGGATTTGTAAGTACGAATGATTTAACAAAGAATGGCTTGATGAGATCGGTATCTCAAGCTATTGAGATGTTAGACATAACAGATAATAAAAAAAGAGAAGTATTTAACGGTTTAAATAAACATAGGGACTATAGTTTATCCAAGAGAAAATGGATTAATGAAATCCCATCGATTCATGAGATAAGTGAAAAACTATTATGCAGCACAAAGTCTCTTAAAAAAAATGATAAAATAATAACTAGAAAAGGAAGTTATTCAAGAAACCTGCAAGAAGTAATTATAGCCTCCAGCGATGGAACCTATGCCTCCGATATTAGGCTGCATCAAACAGTTGGACTCAATGTAATTGCTATTGATGCCCAATATAGATCTAGTGGAAGTAGAAGATTTGGATCGTCTGGAATGCCTAATGAATTCAGATTATGGGATCATGAAAAAGCAACTAATGATGTGTTTGAAAGTTCAATGAATATGTTGTATGCAGATTATGTTGATGCAGGACAAATGCCTGTCGTATTAGCCAATAAGTTTGGTGGCGTTATATTTCACGAAGCCTGCGGTCATCTGCTTGAAACTACTCAAATAGAGAGAGGAACAACACCATTTGAGAATAAATTGAATGAAAAAATTGCACATGAATCTGTAACAGCAATAGATGAAGGAATTTCAGAAGGATCCTTTGGTTCATTATCAGTAGATGATGAAGGTATGGAACCCGAAAAATCAGTTCTTATAAAAGATGGGATTTTAAAAAAATTCATATCCGACAGGGCAGGTGAATTAAGAACTGGCCATAAAAGAACAGGAAGTGGAAGAAGACAAAATTATTCTTTTGCTGCAGCTTCACGAATGAGAAATACTTATATAGCTAAAGGTGAGCACTCAAAAGAGGATTTAATCAATAGTATTAGTGATGGTCTTTACTGCAAATCAATGGGTGGTGGTAGTGTAGGTGCTACAGGACAATTTAATTTTGCGGTAGAAGAAGGATATCTTATTAAAAATGGAAAATTAACTAATCCAGTAAAGGGTGCTACTTTGATTGGTGAGGCTAAAGAAGTTATGCCAAAAATATCAATGTGCGGAAATGACCTCGAATTAGCTCCTGGATTCTGTGGATCCATCAGTGGAAGTGTCAACGTAACAGTTGGCCAACCTCATATTAAGGTTGATTCAATCACTGTTGGTGGAAGATAGGATATGAATTCAAAAGAAATAACAACTCAAATCTCTGAAGCTGCAGTTTCTCTAAATCTTAAAAAATGGGATTATGGTGCAAGCTTTTCAAATGATTATTCTGTGCAAGTAGATAAAGGTGAGGCTAAACAACTTAAGGCATCACAGAAGCAAATTTTAACTATAAGAGTTTGGAACGAATCTAATTTAGTTGGTATTACAACAACTAGTGATATCAGTGAATCTGGTATTAAAAAAGCTCTAAATCAAGCAAATATTGCATCTGATTTTGGCAACAAGAATGAAAGAACAGAATTCTCACCACTAGCCAAGGATCCTATTGAAGTTAAGGACTTAAAAAAAAGAAATCCTGTTGGAATAAAAAAATTACTTACGCTTTTAAGAGAAGCAGAAGTAAAACTATTAGAAAGCCATGAATCCATAAAATCTGTTCCTTATAATGGTCTATCTGAAAGTTTTTATGAGAGAGTTTATGCAAATAGTGATGGTGCATTTCGGAGTTATACCAAAAGTCAAGCTGCACTTTATTTATATGCAAGAGCAGAAGAGAAAAATAAGAAACCTCGTAGCTCAGGTTCGGTAAAACTTGGATATGGAGTTGAAGATATAGATATAGAGTCGTGTATTAAAGATGCTTCTAATAAAACAATTTCTCATTTAAATTATTCATCTATTAAAACTGATAAATACTTAATATGTTTTTCCCCAGAGTCTTTTTTAACGATAATTAATGCCTTTAGTTCAATGTTTAATGCTAGAAGCATTTTAGATGGAGTTAGCTTATCTAATAAAAATTCTATTGGAGAGAAACTATCTACAGAAGCACTTAATATTTATGATGATGGTCTTCACGAAAAGAATATTTCTTCATCACCATTTGATGGAGAGGGAACTCCTACCAAAAGACTATGTTTAATTAACAAAGGGAGACTTGAAAATTTTATACATTCTGAATCAACTGCAAGAATATTTAAAACAATCCCCACAGGCCACGCTGGACTAGGATCAAAAGTCTCAGTATCTCCTGATTGGATAGTAGTTGAGAAATCAGAGGAAAACTCAGATCTAAAAAAATCATTAGATCACTCTACTTATGAGGGAGAATTTGTTTATATTGAAGAATTAAATGCAATCCATGCAGGTGTCAGAGCAAGTCAAGGTTCATTCTCTCTTCCATTTGATGGATGGCTCTACAAAAACAGTAAAAAAATCTCAATAGAATCTGCGACTGTAGCAGGGGATATCAAATATCTTATGAAAAACATAGTAAATATTGAATCAAACCAGGAAGTAACAACAAGTGGAATTTCTCCACATGTATGGGTAGATGAATTATCAATAACTGGTGACGCGTGAGAATTATATTTTGGGGAACACCTGAATATTCAATTGCGAGCCTTGATACTTTTATTAAATCTAAGCACGAGGTAATTGGAGTAGTTAGCCAACCTGACAAGAAAAGATCTAGGGGAAATAAATTATTATCCTCACCTGTTAAAAGCTTTGCCGAGCAAGAATCTATAAAAATTTATACTCCAGCAAAAATCAGGGACAATGTACATTTTATAAATAAACTTAAATCACTATCTTGTGATTTATTTATTGTTATAGCTTACGGGAAAATATTACCCAAAGAGATATTGGAAATCCCAAAATTTGGATGTTGGAATGCACATGCTTCATTACTTCCAAGATGGCGTGGTGCAGCCCCAATCCAATGGTCCCTAATAGAAGGCGATGAATTTACTGGTGTAGGAATTATGAAAATGAATAAGGGACTAGATACTGGCGACTTATTATTGGAAGAAAAAATTAAAATTGATAATGACGATAATTTTAATACACTATCGGAAAAACTTAGTATTTTATCTGCAAAATTATTTTTAAATGCCACATCACTACTCGAAGAAAATATTTATAAAAATACTAATTATCAATTAACAAAACAAAATACTCTTGGAAGAGAAATTACTTACGCAAGAATGATTGAAAAATCAGACTTTAGAGTTGATTGGGGTAATGAGGCAATTAAAATTTCTCAAAAAATAAAAGGATTATACCCACGAGCAAATACAACTTTTAGGGGTAAGAACCTAAAAATACTTAAAATCAAAGTTTTGAGTAGTGATGAAATTAAAAATAAAAAAAACCTTTTCACGAACAATTATTCAAGACCAGGTATTATTCTTGCTGTAATAGAAAATGAAGGAATAATAATTTCAACTAAAACTGATCCTATTATTTTGTTAGAAGCAAAACTTGAAGGCAAAAACATTTCTAGCAAAAAGCAATTGATACAACAGTTAAAGCCATCAGTAGGTGAATATCTCTCAGATTAAGTTTTAGATTCTTTTTTAGAGAATCCCCAAGTGAAGGCAAAAAGAATCAAAAAATAAAAATAATAGTCTGGAAGAATAGATTCTTTAATTAACGTATTTAGTAAAAGTTTAATCCCAACTATTAAAATTGCTACGTAACCGGCTGTTTCTAATCTAGAAAATATATCCAGAAGTTTTAGAAAAATCCCCGATGTAAATCTTAAGGCTAATACTCCAATCAATGCTCCAAATATTATTAATATATATTGATCGCTGATAGCTACTGCAGTAGTGATACTGTCTATGGAAAAAGCAAAATCAGTAATTGAAAGAAGCGCTACAACCCTTAAGAACTTAAAATTATTTTTATTATTATCTGTCCCATTTTCAGCGTTTTCTATATCTGAATTTAAAAAAACATTAGAGAAGAACAAGTATATTAAATAAAAACCAGCAAAAACTCTAATAAGAATAAACTTTAGAAGAACATTAGATAAAATGATGAGAATAATTCTAAATAATAAAGATATTGTTATACCAATATTTAAGGCTCTTGACCTTAATTCTGAACTGTCGAGGGATTTAGTAAGAGAAGCTAGTGCGACAGCATTATCTGCCGATAATAATAATTCTAGAGCAATTAATATTGGTAAAAGTGTAAAAATTTCGTACCAACTGTCTACCTGATCTAGTGTGGGTATAAAAGAATTTATAGCAGCTGAATCCATTAAATATTATTCACAAACACTTTAAAATCTAATATAATGTATCGGATATTTGTAATCAAGATTGATAACTATAAATGAGTTTAAATACTTTAGTTGATTATATTTCTAACTCACAAATTACTTCTGAATTAATAAAAAGAATTTCAAAAAATAATGAATTAAATATTGTTGGTTCAAGTAGATATGCTAAATCAATAATTTTAGATAGCATCGCGAAAAAAGAGGGTAAAAATATATTATTAATTTGTCCTAATGTAGAAATTGCCTACAAATGGATTGGTTATTTTGAAAGTATAAATAATAAAGCAGTTTTATATTATCCCCCAACAGAACATCTACCATACTCATCAATTAATAAATCCAAAGAGATTGAATTTAGTCAGCTTACTGTTATATCCAAATTAATTAAAAAAGAGACAAAGGAACTTAATATTGTTATATCAACAGAGAGATCACTACAACCTCATCTAATAAATAAAAACTTATTTATTGAAAACAAATTAGATTTGCAAAAAGGGGTTCAAATCGAGATTCAAGAATTAGCAAATAAACTTACTTTGCTGGGTTATACAAAGGATAATGTCACTTCAACAGAAGGATTCTGGAGTAGGAGAGGGGAAATAATAGATATTTATCCTGTAAATAATGAGTTTCCTATAAGATTAGAATTTTTTGATAATGTAATTGAGAAAATAAGAGAATATGATCCCCACACACAGAAAACATTAGAAAGTATCAATAATATTGAAATAATACAGGCTGGATTTGATTTGCTAATAAAAGATAAGTTAAATAATTTATCTAAGAACAGTATTTTTAATTCAGAAGATATAAATAAAAATAATCTTGATCGTTATTTAGGAATAATTGAAGAAGAACCTTCAAATATAATAGATTTTATAAATAGGGATACAATTCTTGTAATTGATGAATTAGAAGATTGTAAAAAATTTGCAAATAATTGGTATCTAGATTCAGAAAGTAATTTTGATAATTGTGCTTATGAATTAAATGAGAACCTTAAAAATAATGACATAAATTTAGAAGCCATACCTAACTTGCATTTAAAGTTTGACGAAATACTAAATTCACTAGGAAATTTTAATTTAATAAAATTTTATGAATTTGAATCTAAAGTCAATATTGATAATAGGTTTTTGTTAAACGATAAAAGATTAAATTCATACTCTAAAAATATAGGAAAATTATCCAATGATATAAATAAAAATATAAAAAACAATGAAAAAGTTTGGATATTATCGGCACAGCCATTGAGAACTAGAACTTTACTTTTTGAGCACGAATGTAATACAAATTTTTTAAATAATCCCAATGATATTGATGAAGCATTTAAATCAATCAATAATTCAACTCCCTTAATTTTAAAAAATAAGAACAATTATGAAATCGAGGGTTTTTATCTTCCGATATGGAAAGTTGTCCTCATAACAGATAAAGAATTATTTTCACAACAATCTCTTTTTAATAATGTATTCATAAGAAGAAAAAAAAGAAGTGTCAATTCAAATATAAATGTGAATAAGATTAGTCCCGGTGATTTTATAGTTCATAAAAATCATGGGATAGGAAAATTTATAAAAATAGAAAAAATAAATATAACTGGAGATTCAAGAGATTATTTAGTTATTCAGTATCAAGATGGGAAAATAAGTGTTGCCGCTGATCAACTTGGTAGTGTTAACAGATATAGATCAAGCGGAAAAATAAAGCCAAAAATAAATAAATTAGGAGGGACAGAATGGGAAAGAATAAAAGATAAAAATAAGAAACAAATCAAAAAGGTTGCTGTAGATATATTAAAACTTTATGCAAAGAGAGAAAAATTAAAGGGGCACATATACCCAGAAGATGGTCCTTGGCAAGATGAATTAGAGGAATCATTCCCTTATCAACCGACCCCAGATCAAATTACTGCTGTAAAGGAAATAAAATCTGATATGGAAAGCGATAAGCCAATGGACAGGTTAGTTTGTGGAGATGTAGGATTTGGCAAAACAGAAGTTGCTGTTCGGGCTATTTTTAAGGCTATAACATCAGGCAAACAGGTAATATTACTAGCACCCACAACAATCCTAGCTCAGCAACATTGGAGAACAATAAATAATAGATTTTCACCTTACCCAATAAAAGTATCATTACTCAATAGATTCAAAACCATTAATGAAAGAAAGGAAATCTATGCTGGTTTGAAAAATAACAAAATTGATTTAGTTGTAGCAACGCACCAAATTTTAGGAAAAGAAATAGAAATTAAAAACTTAGGATTACTTGTTATTGATGAAGAACAAAGATTTGGAGTAAGGCAAAAGGAGAAAATTAAAAAAATCAAAACCAACTTAGACGTTTTAACTCTCTCGGCAACTCCAATTCCAAGAACTCTGTATATGAGCTTATCTGGACTAAGACAAATGAGCTTGCTAAATACTCCTCCTCCATCAAGAAGATCAATAAAAACATATTTATCTGAAATAGATATGGATGTTATAAGAACCGCAATTAATCAAGAACTTGATAGGGGAGGTCAAATATTTTATGTTCTTCCAAGGATTGCAGATATTGATCAAGCTATAGACAAATTAAAAAATATGTTTCCCAGCTTAAAATTTATTGTTGCTCATGGGCAAATGAACGAAACAGAGCTTGAAAATGCAATGATTGCTTTTAATAATGGAGAAGTTGATCTAATGATATGCACAACGATAATAGAAAGTGGACTAGACATCCCTAAAGTAAATACAATCATTATTGAAGATTCTCACAAATTTGGCCTTTCACAACTTTATCAACTTAGAGGAAGAGTTGGCAGAAGCGGTGTACAAGCACATGCTTGGTTATTTTATCCAAATATAAATAAAATTAATGATGCAGCAAAACAAAGATTGAAAGCGATAAAAGATTTTTCGGAACTAGGAAGTGGATACCAACTTGCAATGAAAGATATGGAAATAAGAGGTGTTGGAAGTTTATTAGGAGAAGAACAAAGTGGAAAGGTTAATGCTATGGGATATGACTTATACATTGAAATGCTCCAAGAGGCTATATCAGAAATAAGTGGACAAGAAATACCGGAAGTTAGCGACACACAAATTGATCTCCCAATAAATGCATTTATTCCTGCCACATGGATATTAAATAGGGAAGAAAAGCTAGATGCTTATAAATCTGCTACTGAATGTTCTAACAATAATGAATTGACTGAATTAGCTACCGACTGGGTTAATAGATATGGGACCTTGCCAAAACCTGTTGAGTCTTTAATTATGGTGATGAGATTAAAATTACTTTCTAAAAAATGTGGTTTTAAAAGAATTAAACTCAAAAAACCAAATATAGTTATCGAGACAAAATTAAAAATTTCTACTTTTAAAATTCTCAAAAATTCATTACCAAGTAGTGTCCACAATAAATTTAATTTTGATGAAGGGGAACAATTCTCAAAAATAACCATAAGGGGTTTAGGAGTTACTGAAATTCAAAATCAAATTGATCAATTAATGTTTTGGTTTGGGTTATTTGTAAAAGAAATAAATAATTTTGACAAGGATCTAATTATTAAAAAAGAATAAATTATTAAATAATTATTTAAAACCCGCAAAATAGTTTAATTTCGGTTAGGTTTATAAAAATTTATTTATTTATGGGAGAATATATAGACATAGGAATTCAAAGTTCTGTTTTACCATTATCGATTATTCTATCTTCTTTAATACTAGGATTCCTTGCAATATTCGGAGAAGAAACAGAAAATGATGATGATGACTCAGATTCAGGTAGTGGAGGTTTAATGCAACCAATCTGATATTACTTATAATTTACCTGTCTTGATCTTCTGTTGACTATTCTAAATATTCTATAACAGGATCCCAACAGCAAAATCAAACTAAATAATAAAGAGACAAAAATAAAAATCACCAAAAATATTTCAATGACATTGGACAAGATATCAATAAATAACATAAAAGATTTACTTAGATTATTTGGTAAATTCTGCAAAAGTTGATTCTTATTAGGTATTAAATAATTTATGTAAATTAAAAAAAGACTCAAAATAAACATCAAAGCAGATTCATAAAATAATCTTCTTTTGGATTTTCTTCGTAAACTTAATTTCTTTTTAAAAATATATTTGTCAGACTTTATTTTTAAATTTGGGATGTTTAAATCTGCCATACATCAAAGCCCAAAGAAAAAACTAATAATTATTCTTAAAAGAAAATTATCCTATACTATCGTGTTTGTTAGTGAGATGCTATATCTACTTATTTTGTATTTATTAGTTCATTTTTTTCTTTATCATCAACAGGATCATAAAAATAAATAAAAGCAGAGGAGAATAGAATTAAACAAAATATTGACATTAGAGGTGGCAGGAAGAAATTTAAAAATTTAAATTTGCTATCCAAACCAAATTTTACTTTTTTAGGAAAATTATTAAAAACAAAAGATTTTTTTAATCTAACTTTTGATGATTCATTTAACTGATCAAAACAATTTATGATGTCAGAC
Organism: Prochlorococcus marinus XMU1404; assembly: GCF_017696175.1. Taxonomy (NCBI): domain Bacteria; kingdom Bacillati; phylum Cyanobacteriota; class Cyanophyceae; order Synechococcales; family Prochlorococcaceae; genus Prochlorococcus; species Prochlorococcus marinus. Next base: position 291,029 of record NZ_JAAORE010000002.1, read on the forward strand.
AAAAGTGGATTGCCAATCTTTAAAATTAGTGGTTTAACATCTGGCTTAGAACTCTTGAGAACAATATTATGTAAATTGAGATTGTCAGCTTTTATATCAATTAATTTAGATTCGTATAATGGGTTTTCGTTATTTATCAGAAGATTTGAATAGATATAAAAAGCATCCATAATTAACCCTAAATGTTCAACCTTTCCTTCAATAAGCGGTTTATCAATAATGGTTAATTTCCATTGAGAAATTATTGATATTTGATCTTTATTTTCGTTATTTGATAAATCTGGCAATCCTTCTATTTCGAGACTAACTAAAGATTGATGAAATAAAATTTTATTCTGCATCATATTAACAATGGAACAACAAAGTCCTTAACTTTTGATATCCTCGATCAGAAATACAAAGGGATAAGGTAAGCAATGACTTTATAAGAATCTCATCATTCCCAGTTCGATTTAAAAGCTTTTTAACTCTCATACTATTCGTATTAAACCTCTCATTAATTAACTCTACAAATCTATTATTAAAATCATTCCAGATTATTGAATTCATTTCAGGGTCTTCTATTGATTGAAGTATCTCTCTAATGTATGGATATAAGTATCTAGACATTTCAACAGTTATTTGAATTAAGCCATCAAATTCCTTAGATTTTATATTGTTAGTCATATGTGATTTTCTCAATGGATTATTATTCCTCAGTTTCCAAATAGAAACTTTATTAGGGAAAACATCATTCAAATTAAGTTTATTCGATAAAGCATAAAGGGATTGTATACCATTCAAATCTATGGTCTCTAGGATTAATAATAATAAATCAAGCTTCTCTATAGATTGCCTTGATATGTGATTCCTTTTTGATAAAACAGTAATTGTTCTTTTTTACGATATCTGTTAATTATAACAGAATTATTTTTCCATTTTTTTGAATAAAAAAGAATATAACTCGTCAAGTTCTTCAATAGTTAGGATTCCGTAACTCCATAATAAGATTGGTAATGGAGTTTTATTTCTTATTGATAATTTAATACCAAGTTCGATTGCTGACTCTTCTAAACCTATCTCATCCATAAGATAAATTATCATATTTCTAACCAAATAATTATCCATGCCTATTACTTAATTCTTGAATAAGTGAGAGATTTAGTCATTTGATTAAGGACTAATTTTCTTATAAAAAGAAAATTATTTAAAAGTAAAAATGAAAATTTTCGTATTGGGGATAAAAAATGGTTTTTATTAGAGAATAGAAGTATCAAAGAGTCAGTTATAAACATGGTAAAGATAATATCTAAAAATCTGCTTGAAAAATACTTAAATTTGAATAAAGTCAAATGCATTTTAGTAATGGTAATGTCTTTATTAAAAAGATCAAAAATAGCATTAACATCTCTCCAACAACAATTTAGACCTTGTCCGCCCACAGGATGAAATGTATGAAATGCATCGCCAACAAGAACTATTTTTTTAAAATTAAATATTGAAAAATTAAGGGATAGTGAAACAGGAAATATATTAAGATCACCAATTATTTGATCTAACTTAAATTCATTAGGCAAGATTGTTGATAAATTATCCATCAAAAAATTCTTATCAGAATTTAACCTTTCAATAGACTTTAATGTACTAGAAGTCCAAATTACTTGATACAAGTTTTTATCTAAAGGTAATAATGCAAGTGGCCCTTCTTTTCTAAAAATTTCATAAGCACGCTTTTCACAATTACCTCTGAGAGAAACCTTAAAAGTTAAACAGGACTGATTATAAGATTTTTTTATATTTAAAAAATCTAAGAATTTTTTATCTAGTGAGTTGGCTCCGGTTGAAAAGAATTGATAATCAAATAATATTTTTTTAAGAAGTAATTTTTGTGGCGTAATAAAAAAGATATTTTCATAATTATCAATCTCTTGAAAAAATACATTCATAAGATCTGAATGTTTAACTACCCAGCCAACATTTTTAACAGCACTTATATCATCATCTAAATCAGAAATTGATAAGTAGGTAATCACAGAAGTTAAGCTATCTGATATTGAAATGGTATCAAAGCCAAACAAATAGGGTTCTAATTTTTCCCAAAGTCTGAATTTAGATAAGATTTTTCTTGTTGAGTGAGTAATTGCATAAGTTTTATCTTTATTAATTAAGCTATCTCTGGTTAATAAATCAGTTAAAAAAATATTGCAATCAAATTTAGAGAGTGCAATTGCAAGTAATAATCCTGTTGGACCAGAGCCAACAATTTTAAAATTGAATCTATTTTTCATCAGATAATATAAGTAACATCTATCTATTCAAATAAATATAGCAAATTTCCTCAAATGCCGGTCTTAATAAATATGGATACTCACCCACCCATAAATTAATTTCTGGCAGCCAAGCATCGGTTAAATAAAAATCTTTTTCAAAATTGCGGTTATTCGATGTTAACAAGCATCTAATACTTGAACCCACTATTATTTGACTGTGTTTGTTTTCCATCGGGAAACTTAACTTTTCTAAATAACCATCTTCATCTTCTAGTTCAAGTACTAACCAAGTCCTTTTATTTTCAACAACTTCTAATCGACCTTGCCTATTTGATTGTTCTCTTGAACTTTCAATTTTTTCCGTTTTATAGATATCTGATACATAACCATCAAATATAGAAAAAAATTTATATTTTCTAATATTCAAATTTTTTTTGCTTGCTTCAAGAATTGGGCCCCAGATGATATACAAAAAGAAAGCTACACATAGCAATAACCAGAAATTATTTGTTTGATCTCCAGTCGAACTAATGATTAATGAGATAAATCCTCCAATTGAAGAAATTATTACTCTTTGAAGAAGTTTTCTTGGATTACCCGAAGTGTACTTAAATTGACTTCCGGTACCAACTGCAGGAATAAGTTTTGAAATTTGTTTTGGATTAATTGGAATTAGCATTTTAAAAAATCAATTTTTCAAGTCCGTAAACTAAAGATTCATAATTACCTATTTTTTTAATAGCCTGCAAAACACCTGGCATATATGCCTTTCTATCAATAGTGTCATGCTTAATTGTATAAGTTTCACCTGGAGATCCCATAATTACTAACTGATGGGCTAATAATCCTGGTAATCTTACGGAATGTATATTAATTCCTGAATCTCTGATCCCTCCTCGCACACCCTTCAATGACTCAGACTCTTTTACTAAATTTTGATTAAAATTTTTTGGATATTCTTCAATCATTTCTGCAGTTTTTATACATGTACCACTGGGGGAATCAGCTTTTTGATTATGATGCATCTCAATTAATTCAATATTGTCATAAAATTTTGCGGCTACAGACGCTGCCTGCTGAAGAAGAACAATGCCTACTGAAAAATTAGGAATTATTGCACAACCAACAGAGGCTTTTTGAGCAAAAACAGACAAGTCTTTTATTTGCGAAGGAGAAAGTCCTGTAGTTCCGACCACTGGTGAAATACCATAAGCAATAGCTGATCTGGTATTTTCATATACAGAATCAGGATGAGTAAAATCAACCAAAACTGGTTTGATATTTTTATTTCTGTAATTTTGACTAACAGAACATAAAGTTCCTTCAAAATCATTTGAAACAAAAACATCACAATTTTTTACTTTCAATAATTCAGAAATATTTGAACCATTGTTTTTTTCGTTTATGTCAATTGCTGCGACAAGTTCACAATCTTTAGAATTTAATACAGTATTAACAACTTCGCTACCCATTCTGCCTAAAGCTCCGGATACTAGTACTGGTATAGTTTTTTTTGAATTTTCAATCATTTTTGTGAAAAAATTTTTTTTAAAGGTTGTTACACGCTATTTATATTGCACACAATAACGTCTTTTCATTCGTAGGCTGGTAGAAATACTTAAAGAAAATCAATGTTTACGCAGGTCCGCTCAGCAAACCGCAGAGTATCTCCTGTTGAGGATAACAAACACAAAGTTGTAATAAAAGCAGTTTATGTTGTCCTTGAGCCACAATACCAAAATTCCTTAACGGAAGCAGCTAATTCGATAAATAAGATGAATGGGCCAATAGGTATAGACCTTAGCGGCTATCTTATTGAAGAGCTTAGAAATGAAAGTAATTTTTCCGATTTTAAAGAAGATATAGCAAATGCAGATATATTTGTTGCTTCCCTAATTTTCATCGAAGATCTTGCTCAAAAAGTTGTTGATGCAGTAACTCCATATAAAGACAACCTTAAAGCATCAATAATTTTTCCCTCTATGCCAGAGGTAATGAAATTAAATAAGTTGGGTACATTTAATATGGCTCAACTTGGGCAATCTAAAAGTATCATTGGAGATTTAATAAAAAAGAAAAAAGAATCTGATGGAGCAAGCTTCCAAGATTCAATGTTGAAATTATTAAATACCCTACCTTCAATACTTAAATATCTACCAGTAGAGAAGGCTCAAGATGCAAGAACATTCATTCTTAGTTTCCAGTACTGGTTAGGAGGCACCACTGAGAACTTAAAAAACTTTTTATTAATGATTTCTGAAAAATATGCAGTTTCAGAGAATATAAAAGATCAAATTGAAGAATTCAAAATACAAGACCCAGAAACTTTCCCGGATTTAGGAATTTGGCATCCTTTAGCTCCCTGTATGTTTGAAAATCTTAAAGAATATCAAAATTGGGAAAATAACAGGAAGGATTTAAACCCTAAAGATGATAAAACACCAACAATAGGATTAGTACTCCAAAGAAGCCATATAGTTACAGGAGATGACGCTCATTATGTCGCTGTTATTCAAGAATTAGAATACAGAGGAGCAAGAGTTCTTCCTATCTTCTGTGGCGGACTAGATTTTTCTAAACCAGTTAATGAATTCTATTATGATGCAATAAATAGAGACCAACCTATAGTAGATGGTGTTGTATCTTTGACTGGATTCGCATTGGTTGGAGGGCCAGCAAGACAAGATCATCCTAAGGCTATTGAGGCTCTCAAAAAGCTAAACAGGCCCTATATGGTTGCACTTCCGTTAGTTTTTCAAACGACTCAGGAATGGGAAGATAGTGATCTAGGATTACACCCAGTTCAAGTAGCACTTCAAATTGCAATACCTGAACTTGATGGTGCAATTGAACCTATTATCCTCTCAGGTCGCGATGATGCTACAGGTAAGGCTCATACCCTACAGGATCGAGTTGATGTAATCTCTGAAAGAGCAATTAAATGGTCAACTTTAAGAGTAAAGAAAAGAAAGGACAAAAAATTAGCTATTACAGTTTTTAGTTTTCCACCAGACAAAGGGAATGTTGGAACAGCTGCATATTTAAATGTTTTCGGTTCAATTTACAGAGTACTTCTTGAGATGAAATCGAAAGGATATCAAGTAGATGATCTTCCAAGTAATTCAAAAGAATTAATGGAAAAAGTAATAAACAACCCAGAAGCAATGGATGGTTCTCCAGAATTAAATATTGCTCATAAGATGTCAGTAAAAGAATACGAAGAATACACTCCATATTCACAAAGACTTGAAGAGAATTGGGGTAAGCCACCCGGAAACCTAAATAGTGACGGACAGAATCTTCTAATTTACGGAAAACATTTTGGAAACGTTTTCATAGGAGTTCAACCTACATTTGGTTATGAAGGTGATCCGATGAGATTACTTTATTCAAGAAGTGCTAGTCCTCATCATGGTTTTGCGGCCTACTATACTTATGTAGAAAAAATCTGGGAAGCTGATGCCGTTCTTCATTTTGGAACTCACGGCTCACTTGAATTTATGCCTGGCAAACAAATGGGCATGAGTGAAACATGCTACCCAGATTCTCTCATTGGATCATTGCCTAATTTGTATTACTATGCCGCGAATAATCCTTCTGAAGCAACAATTGCAAAACGAAGAGGGTATGCTTCAACTATTAGCTATTTAACTCCTCCAGCAGAAAATGCAGGACTTTATAAAGGACTTAAAGAACTAAGTGAGCTTGTTGGCTCTTATCAACAACTAAGAGAAAATAGTAGAGGTATTCAAATTGTAAATGCAATAGTTGAGACTTCTAAGCAATGTAACCTTGATAAAGATGTTGAGCTGCCCTTAAAAGATATAGAAGAACTTTCCTTAGATGAAAGAGATTTATTTGTTGGTAATGTCTACAAACAGTTGATGGAAATTGAAAGTAGATTATTACCTTGCGGTCTTCATACTATTGGAGAAGCTCCAACTGCAGAAGAAGCTGTAGCAACACTCGTAAATATTGCATCTTTAGAAAGAGAACAAGAGGGATTAAGATCTCTTCCTGGACTACTTGCAGAATCGATAGGTCTGACTATTGACCAAATTTACGATGGTAATAATAAAGGTGAACTCAAATTTGTAGAGTTAAATGAAAAAATCATAAAGACAGCTAGAGAGTCGATATTTGCCATGGTCAACTCTTTAAAAATTGTTAATGGAAGAGTTTATTTAGAAAAATCACTTCTTTCCAAACTTTTTGACTTACTTAAAGTGTTTGGTTTTAATTTACCTACCCCTTGGCTAAGAATTTGTAGAGTGAATGGATTTAATGAAGTTAACCAGAAAGAATTAAATAAATTATTTGATTACTTACTTTTCTGTTTGGAACAAGTCTGCGCAGACAAAGAGATGGATAGCCTGATTAAAGCGTTAGATGGAAATTATGTTTTACCTGGACCGGGTGGAGATCCCATAAGAAATCCAGGTGTTTTACCAAGTGGTAAAAATATCCATGCACTTGATCCTCAATCAATCCCAACTACAGCAGCAGTAGCAGCAGCAAAATCTGTAGTTGACAAACTAATTGAAAGACAAAAGGAAGAACAGGGGACTTGGCCTGAAACAATTGCTTGCGTATTGTGGGGTACCGACAACATTAAAACTTATGGAGAATCTCTTGCACAAATCTTGTGGTTTGTAGGGGTAAAACCTAAACCAGATTCCGTTGGAAGAATCAACAAATTAGAATTAATTCCATTAGAAGAATTAGGAAGACCAAGAATAGATGTAGTAGTTAACTGTTCTGGGGTATTTAGAGATCTATTTATAAATCAAATGGCATTAATAGATCAGGCAGTTAAACTAGCTGCTGAGGCTGATGAGCCTTTGGAGTCAAATTTTGTAAGGAAACATTCATTAGAACAAGCAGAAAAAGAGGGGACTTCAATCAGAGAAGCTTCTGCAAGAGTATTTTCTAATGCAAGTGGTAGCTACAGTTCGAATGTTAATTTAGCTGTAGAAAATTCAACTTGGGAGGAAGAAAATGAATTACAAGAAATGTATTTATCTCGCAAGACATACGCATTCAATGCTGATAATCCAGGGGAGATGAATCAAAAAAGAGAAGTATTTGAATCAGTTATGAAAACAGCTGATGTTACATTCCAAAACCTTGACTCATCAGAAATTTCTCTAACGGACGTAAGTCATTATTTTGATTCAGATCCAACTAAATTAATTAAAACATTAAGAGATGACGGTAAAGAACCAAGTAGCTACATAGCAGACACTACCACTTCTAATGCTCAAGTTAGAACTCTTGGAGAGACTATAAGATTAGATTCAAGAACAAAACTATTAAATCCTAAGTGGTATGAAGGTATGCTTAAATCTGGTTATGAGGGAGTAAGAGAGCTTTCTAACAGACTTAATTACACCCTTGGTTGGAGTGCAACAAGTGGTCAAGTAGATAATTTTGTATATGAAGAAACTAATGAAACATTCATAAACGACGAAGAGATGAGGAAAAGACTAATGGATTTAAATCCCAATAGTTTTAGAAGAATAGTAGGGACTTTGCTAGAAGTTAATGGCCGAGGATATTGGGAAACTTCTGACGAAAATATAGAACAGTTGAAAGAACTTTACCAAGAAGTAGAGGATAAAATTGAGGGAGTTAAAGAATAATAATCTCTTTTATTTTCTGTAAATCCTGTCAGCAATTTTAAGAATTTGAGAATTCATTTTTACATTATGAACTCTCACAATATCAATATTAAAATGAGAGCAAAGACAACTTATTGCTAATGTACCAATGTCTCTTTCTTTAGGATTTACTTCATTTAAAATTTCCCCTATAAATCTTTTTCTTGATGCTCCAATTAAGATTGGTAAATTTAGGTCTTGAAATTTATCCAAGTTTTTAAGAATTTCTAGGTTTTGATTTAAATCTTTGGAAAAACCAATTCCCGGATCAATAATTATATTTGTTTGAGATATATTTTTCTCTAAAGCATTCTTAATCAAGTTCTCAAGGGAGCACTTAACTTCACTCAATAAATTCTCATATTTAGAAAGTTCGTTCATATTTTGACTATTTCCACGACTATGAGTTATGACGAATGGACAGTTAAATTTTGCGACAACATCCAAAATTTCTCTGTCTCTTCTTCCACCAGTTATATCATTTATCCAATTAGCTCCATTTAGAAGTGCTTCGTAAGCTACCTCAGAATTAAAAGTATCAATTGAAATTAAAACATCTGGATATTCAGATTTTATTAATTTAAGATATGGGATCAATCTTTTTATTTCTATATTGGATCCAACTTCTTCAGCTCCGGGCCTCGTGCTCTGGGCACCAAGATCTATTACATCAACACCATCACACAAAAAATGATTAACTTGATCTAAAACTTTTTTTGTTGAATTTAAATCTCCACCATCACTAAATGAATCAGGAGTTAAATTAATAACCCCCATAATTGAAGTTTTTTGTCTCCAGCCTTTTGGCCATGGATTTATCTTATTGATAATTTGCAATTCTCGCAAAATTATTTGGATCTAATGAAGCTCCTCCAACTAAAACTCCATCTATATCACTCATCGACATAATTTCGTCTATATTATTAGGCTTAACTGATCCTCCATATTGAATAATCACATCATCAAAACCTATTAATTTTCGAATCAAAGAACATATTTTATTAGCATCTTTAGCTTCACATGTTTTACCTGTACCAATAGCCCAAATTGGTTCATAAGCAAC